>JAHCKI010000205.1 GCA_026125865.1 Rhodospirillales bacterium | reverse complement strand
GCCCAAGAGAGCGCTTCACTGAAAACTTGATTGGTTTTAACATGATCTAATGAATAGTGTTCAATTCTGAACAACGCGTCTCGCCAAGACAAAGAGGATCACCATGGCTCGCAGCGCCACCGAAAAACCCATGATTCGGCATCTCGCGCTGACCAAGGCGCGCACCAACCTCGGAGAGGTCGTTGAGCGCGTACACCGCAACAAGGAATACGTCATTCTTGAAAAGGGCGGCCTTCCGGTTGCCGCCATGATGGATATCGATGAGTTCGAAGACTACCTTGAGCTCCACGATCCCGAGGTGGAAGAGCACGTCCGTACTTCTAGCGAGGAATTTGGCGTCGGCGAAAGCCGTGCGGCAGGTGAGCTCGTGCGCGAGCTCCGCGATCAGGTGAGAGAACAGGAAGAACCGGCTACGAAGTAGCCTGCCTATGACCTCATCGTTTAACGTTCGCACCAGCGCGCGGTTTGACCGCTTGGCGCGCAAAATCACCAAGAACCACCGTGATTTCCCCGGATACTTGGACGAGGCGTGCGCACTCCTTGCTCGCGATCCCTATGGTCGGGCAAGGGAGCGGCGCAGTGCTTCGGTCAAGAAGCTTGAAAGCGTCAAAGCGGGCGACGGCCAGTACCGCCTCCGCCTCGGTCGATTTCGCTTCCGCTATGACATCGCAGGCACGACTTGTCGAACTGAAATACCGCGGTCTGCGCCGCGAGGAAACCTACTGACGCGCGGCCGATGAGGGTTTTGGCCGCGGATAACCGCGCCGTTTCGATTGCCCTTGCGCTCACGCTGGAGCGGGGCGATAGGATGCACTGGTAACACCTCGCACTACCCAGCGATACGCGGCCGGCGCGGTGAGTCGGCGACGCGCTGCAGGTACTCCGGGCAGTGGTGGCCGTAGACGTCGAGCAGCGTCTTCGGGGACGTGCCAACCAGCTTGGAGACCTCGTAGATGTCTGAACCGCCCCGGGATTGCCGGAGGCTGATTTGTTTGAGTCACGCGGCCATGGGGTGTGTTTCTTTCATGGCGTAGAAGCGTGCCTCGGCTTCGGCCAGTACGATGATCACGTCTGGAAGATGCGCAAGACCGACGTCACGCCGGCGCAATGCCTCAACGGCGGCCAGGTCATCTGCGGCATGAACGCCACCCGCCTGCAGATCAACAACGCCATGCGTCACGCCGCAGGGTTCGTCGCCGGCGGTTGCCTGCCCACCGGTAAGGACGAGAAGATCATCTGCCTCAAGAACCAGAACGACCTCGGCCTCATCAACGGCATGTGCCTCACCCTCGACGACATCGTCGACGACGGCAGCCTGTTCTTCTCGGCCATCGTCACCGACGAGGAAGGCAACCCCATCGGTCCGCCCACCAGCGACGGCACCCCCGGCCGGCTCCGCATCTACAAGGGGCACTTCGAAGACCACGTTGCCCTCGACCGCAACCGCCACGACCGCGACTGGAAGGCCAAGCGCACCCTGACCGAGCCCACCTTCGGCTGGGCGATCACCGGGCACAAATCTCAGGGCTCCTCTTGGGCCAACGTCATCGTCTGGGACGATGGCCTTGGACGCAGCGAGCAGGACCGCCGGCGATGGCTGTACACGGTCATCACCCGGGCCGAGAAGGGACTGGTGATCCTGGCATGATCGATCTCAACGGGGATCCTGCCAATGCCGTCATCGATCTCAACGATGCCTGGCAGCCGCCGTCACGCTACAATCTGGAGGAAGTTCGCCACCGCTTGGCCGACACCGCCCGCGACTGGCTGCCGCCGCTGTTTCCGGGCGCGCGCCTGTCTTCCGACAGGAAAACACTGCGCTGCGCCGATCTGTCCGGCCGGGCGCCACGCAAAGAGGGCTCCTGCATCATCCATCTCGATGGACGGTTTGCCGGCTGGGGTTTCGATCATGCCAGCGGCGAAAGCGCCGGCCCCATCGACCTGATCCATCACGCAACGGGCCTCACCGGTGCGGCGTTGTTCGAGGAAGCGGCCAGGTTGGCGTGCATGGATCGCCCGCCACCGCTGCCGCGGCCCGTGACTCCCAAACCCGACCACAGCCTCGAGATCGCCCGCATCCTGGACGGCTGCCAGCCATTGGCCGGGACTCCGGTGGAAACGTACCTGCGTGCACGCGGACTCACCGATCCCGGCTGTACTGATCTCATGTACAATCCGGATCTCACCGACTACGAGGGCGGCCGCGGCTGGCCCGGCATGGTGGCGCGGGTCCGCGACGCCAATGGCGAACCGGTCGGCGGCATCCACCGCACCTTCCTGCTCGATGACGGCAGCGGCAAGGCGCCGGCCGGAAAGAAGATGCTGGGTGCCATCGCCGGCGGCGCCGTCCGCCTCACCCCGGTGCCCGCCGATGGCCATCTCGGTATCGCCGAGGGCATCGAGACGGCGTTATCGGCGCACGCCATCTTCAAGGTGCCGACGTGGGCGGGGCTTTCCGCCGAAGGGGTACGGCACTGGCAATGGCCCGAGGACATCACCCGCGTGACGATCTTCGCCGACGCCGGCGACGCCGGACGCAAGGCGGCGACCGAGCTAGCCGATCGACTGACCATGGCCGGCATCGCCAACACCATTGTCGAGCCTCTGCGCGGTGACGATTTCAACGACGATCTCCAGCGCGGTGTCACCGCCAATGACTATCAGGTGCAAACCGAACACGCCCCGACACCAACCGTCCTGCGCACCGTGGACGACTTCGACACCGCGGTACGGGCTCTCACCAACCCGCCGGATCTGAAAGCGCTCGGCCACATCCTGGGCCAGCTCGTTCAATCCCGTTTGGAACCGCTGCCGGAACGGCAGGTGTTGACCGCGATCAAGAGCGTCACCGGCATCGCCGTCGCCATCCTGGAAAAGCAGATCGGTGAGTTGCGGCGGCGGATGAACGCAACCGGAGACGTCGACCGGCCGGCGACGCGTCCGCGCTGGGCCAACCAACTGCGCATCGACGGCAACGGCAACCCCGAGCGCAACGAGGCCAACGTCATCACCGCGCTGTCCTGCGACGAGGCGTTCGCCGGCACCCTGGTGTTCGACGAGTTCCGCCAGGAGGTGCTGGTCAACCGGCCGCTGCCATGGGACGACACCACCCAGGATACGCCACGGCCGTGGAGCGAAGCCGATGACGTGCGTTGCGCCGAGTGGCTACAGCGCCGTGATATCAACGTCACCCCCATCGTCGTCAGCCGCAGCGTTGCCGCCGTCGCCCGTGACATCCGCATCCACCCGGTGCGCGAGTAGCTAAACCGCTTGACCTGGGACGGTACGCCGCGATTGGAACAATGGACGGTAACCCATCTCGGCGCCGAAGACACGGAACTCAACCGCACCTTCGGTTCGTTGTGGATGATCGGCGCCGTCGCCCGCGTCATGCGGCCGGGCTGCAAGGTGGACCACATGCTGATCCTGGAAGGGCCGCAAGGGGCGAAGAAGTCCTCCGCCCTGGCTCTACTCGCCGGCGACGGCTGGTTTACCGACGAGCTCGCCGAGATCGGCTCCAAGGACGCGGCGCAGCAGATGCGCGGTGTGTGGATCATCGAAATCGCCGAGCTCGACGCCATCGGCCGGGCCGAGGTGTCGCGGATCAAGGCGTTCCTGTCGCGCAGCGTGGACCGCTACCGGCCGCCCTACGAGCGCTACGTCGTCGATGTGCCGCGCCAGTGCGTGTTCGCCGGCAGCGTCAACCCCGACACCTACCTGCGCGACGAAACCGGCAACCGCCGGTTCTGGCCGGTGCGTTGCGGCCGTATCGATCTCGACGCCCTGCGCCGGGATCGCGATCAGCTGTGGGCCGAGGCCGTCGCTCGCTATCGCGACGGCGCCATCTGGTGGATCAACGACCAAAATCTCATCGCGGCCGCCAATGAGGCACAGGAGGCCCGTGTTGAGGGCGACCCGTGGCACGGTTACATCGAGCGCTGGCTCGCCTTCGATCTGCGCCATATCAATTGCGGTTATGCCGGGTATGACGACTGGAAAACCGAAGAGGTCGAGCGTGTCCGTCCGCTCACCGACGTGTCCGTTGGTGAAGTCCTCCAATTCGCTCTCGGCGTCGAACCCGGGCGTTGGACCCGCCGCGACGAAATGCGCGTATCCGCGTACTTGAAGTCCAGGGGCTGGGAAAAATACCAGAATCGGCTTGGCGGCCGAGGATCGGTACGGGAGTGGCGATACCGTCGCTAGCCGTTCAACCGCCCGCCGGCAACCCTCTCCAACACCTCCACAGCCTTCGACGAGGTAAGCCACTGAACCCAACTAGGGGTTTAGTGTCTGCCTTCGTTATTTCAATGGTGTCACCAACCTCCCGATGTGTCACTAACCTCACGGAGAGGTTGGTGACACAAAAAACTCATTATTATCAACGGTGTCACTAACCTACCCGGCGTCACCAACCTCTTGTAAACAATCGTGTGGGAAAAATGTATTTCCGACCAGAGTTGGGGGTCATATACATTTTCCTATGAAATATTGTTGACCCCGTTGGTGACACCGAGGTTAGTGACACATCGGGTTAAGGCCTTGTTACAAATGAGTTTTCGGTGTCACCAACCTCCCGGCGGTGTCACTAACCTCCGCTGCGGCGACCGGTCGCCTCGGGGCTGCCGGTATCGCCATCAGCACGGACGGGCGCGGCCGCTGGCTCGACAACGTCTTTGTCGAGCGACTGAGGCGGAGCCTGAAATCGGAGGAAGTCCACATCAAGGCCTATGCCGACGGCCGCGAGGCGCGGGCCGGTGATTGAAACGGGAGCGTCCACCTCAGGATCGGTGTCCAACTGTCCAGCCGACAGAGTCCACCTCAGTGCTCGCTTTCACCTTGGCAGCCCTTCCGGATAGTCCGACGAACCAGGACCACCGCTCGCCACGATGAG
>JAHCKI010000204.1 GCA_026125865.1 Rhodospirillales bacterium | reverse complement strand
CGGCATGAAGCAGCTCGAAGCCGATCCGTGGGAGGGTGTCGGCCTCAAGTATCCGATCTCGGCGAAATTCACGGGACGCGTGACCAACATTACCGACTACGGCGCCTTCGTCGAGCTGGAGCCGGGGGTCGAGGGCTTGGTGCATGTCTCCGAGATGAGCTGGACCAAGAAGAACGTGCATCCGGGCAAGATCGTGTCCACCAGCCAGGAAGTCGACGTGGTCGTTCTCGACGTCGATCCGGAGAAGCGGCGGATCAGTCTTGGTCTCAAACAGTGCCTGGCCAATCCCTGGGTGGATTTCCTCGAAAAGCACCCCGTGGGTTCCACCGTCGAAGGCGAGGTCAAGAACATCACCGAATTCGGGTTGTTCCTCGGTTTCTCGGGCGAGATCGACGGCATGGTGCATTTGTCGGACCTGTCGTGGGAGAAAACGGGCGAAGACGCCTTGGCCGAGTACGTCAAGGGAACCATGGTCCGCGCCAAGGTTCTGGATGTGGACGTGGAAAAGGAACGCATCAGCCTCGGCGTCAAACAGCTTGCCGAGGATCCGTTCGAGTCCGGCATCGCGTCGCTCAAGCGCGGCCAAGTGGTGACATGCACGGTGTCCGAGGTCGTCGATGGCGGCATCGAGGTTCAGGTTGGCGGCGGCATGACCGGCTTCATTCGGAAGAGCGATCTGTCGCGCGAGCGTAGCGAGCAGCGTCCCGACCGTTTCGCACCCGGAGAGAAGGTCGACGCCAAGATCACTCAGATCGATCGTGCCTCACGCAAGCTTATGTTGTCCGTCAAGGCGCGTGAGGTTGAGGAGGAGAAACGAGCGGTCGCCGAATACGGCTCCACCGACGCCGGCGCCAGCCTTGGTGAAATTTTGGGCGCGGCCATCAAGGAGAAGCGCGAGGCGGCGGAACGGGCCGAGCGCGAGGCCGAACTCAACTCCAGTCAGGAAGCGAGTGCCGCGTCCGGTGACGCCAACGGTGAAGAGACGGAAGAAACGTGACCGAAACATGAACGTGTGAGCCGCGAACGATGATGGAGCGGTGAAGGTCATGCATTTGGATGGCGACTACATCGTTGATCGCCGCCGATTGAAGCGCCGATTAACCTTTTGGCGGATCGCCGCGGTCATTGCCGCGGCGATTGCCGTCGTTGCCGCCTTCGGCCAGGTCGAGCATCTGGCGCGCGGACGGCATTTGGCGCGCGTCGTGATCGAGGGCGTCATCATGGAAGACCGTGACCGCGACCAGGCGCTGGCCGAACTCGCGGACGATGACACGGTGGAAGGGGTGCTCGTTCATATCGACAGCCCCGGCGGAACGGTGGTCGGCGGTGAATCCCTTTATCATCGACTTCGCCTGATCTCCGAGAAAAAACCGGTGGTGGCCGTTCTCGGCGGGTTGGGCACATCGGCGGCCTATATGACGGCGCTGGGCAGCGATCACATCGTCGCGCGCAACGGCACGATTACCGGTTCCATCGGTGTTCTGTTGCAAACCGCGGATGTGACGGGACTGATGGACATGATCGGCGTCAAGCCGGAAACCATCAAAAGCGGCCCCCTGAAGGCTCAGCCCAATCCCATGGAACCATTGACACCCGAGGGGCGCGAGGCGGTCACGTCCTCCATCATGGATATCTTCGACATGTTCGTCAGCCTGGTCGAAGAACGGCGCTCGCTGGATCGGGGCAGCGTCCTGGAATTGGCCGACGGGCGGGTCTTCACCGGCCGTCAAGCGCTCGCCAACGGTCTCATTGACGCGCTTGGCGGCGAGGAACAGGCACGCGTGTGGCTGCAACAGAAACACAGCATCGATGAGGCGTTGCCGGTGTACGATGTCGACTTCGAGGGCGCGGAGGCGACGCTGCGCGAACTCATGAATTCGGTCTTTGGAAAAGTGTTTTTTTCTGAAACACTTAGACTTGACGGCGTGGTTTCCCTTTGGCACCCTGAGATCTAGGCGAAGAGATCGCTGCGGGGTAATCTTGCGCTCCTGATACAGGGTACGACGGGGTGCTTTTTTTGGGGAGGGGAGAGTCGATGACACGATCGGAGCTGATTGCTCGGCTGGCCGCCGCCAATCCGCATCTCTACCACAGGGATGTCGAGTGCATTGTCTCGACAGTGTTCGATGAAATAACCAACGCCTTGGCGCTGGGTGATCGGGTGGAGCTCAGGGGATTCGGCGCATTTTCGGTCAAGAAGCGGAGCGCGCGCATGGGGCGCAACCCCCGCACGGGCGAGGCGGTCGACGTTTCCGCCAAGTATGTTCCCTATTTCAAGACGGGGAAGTTGCTGCGGGAACGCCTGAACCTGAACGAGTGATGTAAAATGTATTTCATGGATAGAACACGGCAGCCGGAGATTGTCAGGTGAAATTGCTCTTCTGGATCATTGCCCTTCCGTTGGCGTTGATCGTCATCGTCTTTGCGCTCAACAATCGCATGTTGATCGATATCGATACATGGCCGCTTGAATACACCTTGAAGGTGCCCTTGTTCGGTATCGCCTTGGTCGGCATCTTTATCGGTTTTCTGTGGGGCGGCATCATCGCTTGGATCGGCGCCGGCAAAACGCGGAAACGTGCGCGTGATTTGCATCGCCGCGTGGAAACCGACCAGCGCGAGAAAGCGGCGCTCGAACACAAGATCAAGAAGATGGAGGCGGCGGAGCAGCAAGCGGCCATTCCACCGGCACCGGCCGACGCGGCCTGACGCCGACGCGCCCGTAAGGCTCAGGCCGGCCCGCAACCCATGGTTCGACAAGCTCACAATGAGGTTCTGTTTTTATGGATCCAGAGAGTACCTCATGGTGAGCCCGTCGAACATCAACGTGTAGTACTCCCTTGTGAAAATCGTTACCTCATGGTGAGCCTGTCGAACCATGAGCTTGAAGCAGCCTGAGCCTGATAGAGCCTGAAGCCGTCAAATGAAGCTACCCTGGGAACGTGCCTCAAACACGTCCGGCATCGCGCTGAAAGCCGATATTCCCGTTTAACTCTAATTCTCTAGCCACCACCTCCCTCGGAGCGCCTCCTTTTCGAGGGGGTGTCGTTTATGGGAGGCTTTCGAGACCCTTGCATGGAGCCTTCATGAGCGACGCCATCAGCTTTCTTCGAAACATCGCCATCGTCGCCCACGTCGATCACGGCAAGACGACGCTGGTGGATCAGTTGTTGCGGCAATCGGGTACGCTCAGTTCCCACAAGGACAGTCCCGATCGCGTGATGGATTCCAATGACCTGGAGCGCGAGCGCGGTATCACCATTCTCTCCAAGAACACCGCCATCAAGTGGCGCGACTGGCGGATCAACATCGTCGACACGCCCGGCCACGCCGATTTCGGTGGCGAGGTGGAGCGTGTTCTATCGATGGTGGATTCGGTCCTGCTCCTGGTCGACGCGGTCGAAGGCCCCATGCCGCAAACCACCTTCGTCACCCGCAAGGCGCTTGCGCAAGGATTGGCCCCCATTGTCGTCGTCAACAAGGTCGACCGTCTCAGCGCACGACCGGAATGGGTTGTCGATCAGACTTTCGACCTGTTTGATCGTCTCGGCGCCAATGATCACCAGTTGGATTTTCCCATTATTTTCGCGTCCGCCGTTCAGGGGTGGGCGTCCACCGATTCCCATGTCCGCGGCGACGACATGAGCGCCCTGTTTCAGACGATCGTCGACCGGGTGCCGCCCCCGAGCGTGGACGCGGAGGGACCGTTTCAGCTTCAGGTCAGCGCCCTCAACTATTCCAGCTATGTGGGTGTCATTGGTGTCGGACGGGTCCGCCGCGGCAAAATCCAACGCAATACCACGGTGGCGATCGCCGGCGCCGATGGCGAGGTCCGGCGTGGGCGCCTGCTCCAGATCCTGGGATTTCACGGTCTCGAACGTATCGAGCGGGAGGAAGCGGCCGCCGGCGACATCATTGCCTTCAACGGCATCGATGGCTTGAAGATCTCCGACACACTGTGTGATCCGGACGCGGTCGAACCGTTGCCGCCGCTTGTCGTCGACGAGCCGACCATCAGTATGACCTTTCAGGTCAATGACTCCCCGTTCGGCGGGCGGGAAGGCAAGTATGTCACCAGCCGCAATCTGCGCGATCGTCTGCAACAGGAACTCATCCACAATGTGGCCCTGCGCGTCGGACACGCCGCCGACCCCGACAAATTCAAGGTCTCCGGCCGCGGCGAACTGCACCTGTCCATTCTGATCGAGAACATGCGGCGGGAAGGCTTCGAGTTGGCCATTTCACGCCCGGAGGTGATTCTCAAAACCATCGACGGCGTGGTGTGCGAACCTTGGGAAACCCTGACCGTGGATGTCGAAGAAGGGCACCAGGGGGTCGTGATGGAACGGCTCGGCGAACGCCGCGCCGAATTGAAGAACATGGCGCCGGATGGCGAGGGCCGGGTCCGCCTCGACTATGAAATCACGAGCCGCAGCCTCATCGGGTTCCGGTCCGAGTTCCTTACCGTTACGTCCGGGACCGGCCTGATGTATCACGCCTTCGAGCGATATGGCGAAAGGGTGGCAAGCTACCTCGGCGGGCGGAACAACGGCGTGCTGGTGTCGATGGCGACGGGCAAGGCCCTGGCCTACGCCCTGTTCGGATTGCATGACCGCGGCAAGCTGTTCGTTAAGCACGGCGACGAGGTGTACGAGGGCATGGTGGTCGGAATCCACTCCCGCAACAACGATATCGTCGTCAATCCCCTCAAGGCGAAACAGTTGACCAATATCCGCGCCGCCGGCAGCGACGAAAACATCATTCTCGTGCCGCCGATCCAAACCACCCTGGAATACGCGCTCGAATTCATCAACGATGACGAATTGGTGGAAGTCACCCCCAAATCGATCCGCATCCGCAAAAAGTACCTGAAGGAGCACGAGCGCAAGAA
>JAHCKI010000203.1 GCA_026125865.1 Rhodospirillales bacterium | reverse complement strand
CGGCGGCAGCCGCCATCAGGAGCATCAACACCGTGACGATGAGGGCTCGGGCATGGCGTAGCAGTTTCATTTCGCTCCCTTTCCTTTCCCCCTTCGGCTTTTGACCTCCGCGATGGCGTGTTCGGTGCCATGCTTCATTAGCTCCAGCCGGCGATGGACGACGATCGTCAGGCTGGCGAGCGTCGAATCCACCCAAACGCCCGATTGAATCCAAAGCGTGCTCAACAGAAATATTGCCGGCACGACGAGGATGACGGACACCAACGACGCCGTCGTCGGCGACAGGAAATGGAACGCCAGACCGATCAGCAGCAATTGTCCGATCACCAACCCCCATTTCTGAATGCCCTTCGGATGGTGAAGCGGCCCATAAACCTGTATCGATCGAATGGCGTTGGCGACCACCGCGGCCCCCGGCATCGGCCCGATGGGTGTTTGCAACACGTCGCGGGAGTCTTCGAAGCTGCCGCCAATGATGACGATCCGCCCCTTGAGCAGATCCGGACTGACGGTATCGGAGTTTTCGGTGATCAGGTATGCGGGCAGTCGTGAGAGCGCCGGCGTTCGCACGCCCATGAACGACACCATCGGTCCGCCGAGCCGGGAGTCCCAGTCCCAGGGAATGGAATAGATGATGCGGCGCTCAAGATCACCGGGCGACAGATTGATATCCTTGTCACCGACCCTGAGCATCGGCGCTTCGCCCCTCTCGACCGACGCCCCGCAATCACCGGCAGCCGATGGTTCGAGGGCCGTTCGCACCTTTTCCGCTCCCGCCTGCCCCTCCGCAAGAAGGGAATGGGCGAGAAGCTGGACATTCGGCACGATCTCGACCGTTCCCGCCGAACACGCCGCCACCCACAACACCCAACGACGGACGATCGCATCCGATGATTGCTCGAACAGGGTCGCGCCCCAATGAAGGTTGGGCGCTTGTTCGACAACGGGATCGAGGAAAGACGGCCGTAGCGCGCGTATCCCCCTGTTCGCTCCACCGTGCCCCAAGCGGATCTCCCGTTGCAGGATGATCGGCACGGGCGCTACCGCCGCTCGATCGCTACCGGTCGCGCCCCCGGTGGGGACCGACAACGCCGTCAACGTGTCCGAGAGGATCCGGTCCTTCTCCGCCAGTTCGGGATAGGTTTCGCTGCCCGCTGTTCTCCGCGACAGATCGACATCGACGACGACCAACGCCGCGCCGGCCTCCGCGGCGAAACGGATCAAGCCGGCGAGCTTGTCCCGAGGTGTCTGCAGCGGTTCCTGCCAGCGGCTGTAAGTCTCATCGTCTATGTCGATGAGGACGAACGGCCGCCCCTCCGCCTCCGCCCCGAGGCTCTTGTGGATACGGATGTAAACATCGGCGCCGAGGTCATCGAGGCTCTTGGTGTAACCGGCTTCGTGCAGGTGATGGATGACCACATCCACGAACGCCGCCAACACCAGGCTCAGGGCGACGCTTATGGCGAAACGCCACCATTGGACTCGCCCTCGTGTTCCGGAATGCCCTTCCCCGCCGTGTACCGACACCGTGCTCAGATCCAATCCGTCGCTCGTCACCAAAGGCGCTCTTGATCCCAAGCAGCGCCAGAGCTTAACGATTGTCAACCCACAAAGAAACTTCGCGCAGTTGTTCGAGCGGGCGGACCATACCGTGCCGGGTTTGGGCATTGCATCCTTGCCGCCACCCGGAGATAGTGGGTCGGATATCGTGGCGTATCGAAACCATCGGAGCGTATTTGACGGTGGCGAAGGTTCCGCGTTTGCCGTTGTTGTTTTCCTTGCTGGCGCTCATGGCGGCTGCTTGCATGCAGCTACCGTCAAAAAGCCAGCTTGACGCACCACCCCGACAAGCAACCCTCCCCGATCTACCAGATTATGACGACGGAGCCTGGGTGGCGGCGCAAGGTCTGCCGTTGCGCCGGGAATGGTTGAAGGAAGGGCGAACGCCCCTGCCCGACGGCGAGATGTTTGTTCTCCCGTTCGTGCTCACCACCCTGCCGTACAAGAACGCCGAGGAAACGAAAGAATGGGTGGCCTATGTCAACGACCGGTACAATCCGCCCATACCCTGGCAATACCGCCCCGAGCGGCGCAGGGGCCACTACAAGTGCATGAGCCTGTCGGCATCCACCGTCCTCGATTGGTACGCCCTCGACGACGGTGCGGACCTGCCCGCGTACCGATCGCTTCTGAACGGCGCCACCGAGCGCGGCTTCGATCACCGCAAGCTGGACGCGTTGTACTATAGTTTAGCCAAGGATCCCGAAAAGAAGGGCGACTACCCGCTCCTTTACACCTACACGGACCCGATCGAGGGAACACCCATTTCCTATCTCATGGTCGGCTTCGTCAAGATCATGACCCTCGGCGGTGATGACACGGTCCGCCCCGATGCGATTTTCGAGGCGCCGGACCCGAGCCTGCCCGGCGTCACCCATGAAATTCACGTCAGCGACCTCCCTCCACTGCGCTATAGCGTGCTGTTTCACGACATCGCCATGAGCCGCGTCGCAGCCGATCCCGAGACCTACAATCAACTATTGGTCAGCGCACTGGAGACGCACGGACCGGTATTCGCCGGCATCCGGCTGCGGTTCGCGGTCAGCGGCGGCATCGTGTCCCGCACGGACATCGGCCGTCTCTCGTTCCCCAACGTCTCCGGGCACGGCGTCGTCATCGTTGGCTATATCCGCCAGAAGGGAAGAACCTATTTCGTCTACCGCGAAGTGTTCGGTGAATACGACGAGCTGTGGTCCGGCGGCGGCCCCGCCTACCGCGTCTATCCCGTCCACAGCCTTCGCGAGGCCTACACCTTCCAGCGGGTGAAAGAATAAGGACATGCGAAAATGGCTTTCGTCGGCGCGGTTCGTTTCAGACATGGAAGCTTTAGCTGCCTGCCACAGCCCTTTGGTGTTAAGCTACCAAGATGTTTGTCAACAATACGAGTGACTTGTAAGGATACCGCATGCAAAAGCGAAAGCGGTCCGCGACTCTTGTAGCAGAACGCAAGCCGGCTCGGATCAAGTATTTGCGGGTACAAAACTATCGGGCGCTTCGGGATGTGGAATTCAAAGAGCTGAAACCCCTGACCGTCCTGCTCGGTCCCAACGGCAGCGGCAAGTCCACGGTGTTTGATGTTTTCGCGTTTCTATCGGAATGCTTCGAATCGGGCTTGCGCCGCGCCTGGGACAGGCGTGGCCGCGCAAAGGAACTGAAAACCCGCGGCGCCACTGAGCCAATCGTTATCGAAATCAAGTATCAAGAGCCGGACTTTCCATTGATCACCTACCACTTGGCGGTCGATGAGAGGAAAGGCTCTCCCATCGTCGTCGAAGAGTGGTTGCAGTGGAGGCGCGGTAGTCGCGGCCGGCCATTTCGGTTCCTTGATTACAAAGAAGGCATCGGTAGCGCCGTGAGCGGAACGAAGCCCGGCGCCGAAGAGAAGCGCGTCGAAACCGCTCTAAAGTCCCCAGACTTCGTCGCGGTCAATGCGCTCGGCCAGTTTGCCGAGCATCCACGGGTGGCTACTCTGCGTGAATTCATAACCGGTTGGTATGTCTCGTATCTTTCGGTCGAAGATACTCGGGGTCAACCCGAGGTCGGGCCGCAGGAACATCTCTCGCGCACTGGGGACAACCTCGCCAACGTCATTCAGTTTCTGGCGGAACAACATCCTGACCGACTTGAAAGCATTTTCGAAGAACTTCGGTCCAAGGTTCCGCGCGTGGAGCGCGTCCTGGCGGAAGCAATGCCGGACGGCCGCTTGCTGCTCGCGATCAAGGATGCACCATTCGACAACCCCGTGCTGGCTCGCTTCGCCTCTGACGGCACTCTCAAGATGATGGCCTACCTCGTGCTGCTACACGACCCTTCTCCGCCACCGTTCATCGGAGTCGAAGAACCGGAAAATTTCCTTCACCCGCGCCTGCTTCAGGGCCTTGCCGAGGAATGCCGGGGGGCCGCGGAGAGAGGACAGCTGTTGATCACGACCCATTCGCCCTTCTTCATTAATGCTCTGCGCCCGGAAGAACTCCGTGTGCTCTACCGGGACGAGGAAGGCTATACGCGAGCCCGCATGGCTTCGGAGATTCGCGGTGTGCCTGAATTCATGCGCGAGGGAGCCTTACTCGGACATCTGTGGTTGGAAGGCCATTTCGGCGTGGGCGATCCACTGGTTGATCGTGGTGGGCCATCCCGGCAATCCGAGGGCGGCTCATGAGAGTGGATCACCTTGAGTTTCTAGTGGAAGAACTGTCGATGGAAGCCTTCCTTGGGGAATTGCTGCCTCGGCTCCTTGGTGACCGCGCGACGTTTCACGTCCATGTGCATCAGGGCAAGAGTGACCTGTTGCATAAGCTGGAAAGCCGCTTGCGCGGCTATGCCAAGTGGATTCCAAGCACATGGCGTATCGTTGTTGTCGTCGATCGTGATGACGACCCATGCGAAGACCTGAAGCATCACCTTGAAAGTGCCGCTACAGCATCCGGTCTTGAAACCCGCACATCTGCAGGCGCACCGACTTGGCAGGTGGTCAACCGGATCGCAATTGAGGAACTCGAAGCCTGGTACTTCGGCGATTGGGCGGCCGTCCGCGAGGCCTACCCAAAAGTTCCAACGACCATACCGAACCAGGCGAAATATCGGTTGCCGGATGCCATTGCCGGCGGGACGTGGGAAGCGCTGGAACGTATCCTTCAGCGCGCCGGATACTTTTCGGGCGGCCTCCAGAAAGTCGAAATGGCGCGCCAGGTCGGAAAAGCAATCAATCCAACCATGAACAGGTCTCCAAGCTTCAATGTCTTTCAAAACGCTGTGATCGAGGCGATCACATGATAATAAAAAAGGTTATTCCAAGTAGAGATATTCGCCCTTGGCTTGGCCTTGCGATTGTTCTCATGGTTTGTCTGGC
>JAHCKI010000202.1 GCA_026125865.1 Rhodospirillales bacterium | reverse complement strand
AGTAGATCGAGGATTTTTTCATGATCCTTGTTGAGCACCTTGACGACGATCCGCTTGGCGCCGAGTTCTTTCAGGTACAATACGCAAACCAGACTGGTTTCAAGATCGCCGACCGAGACAACGACCTGGTCGGCCGTCGCCACATCCAACCGCTGCAGCAATTCATCGTTGGTGGCGTTGCCGATGATCGGACGATCGACAACATCGGTAATGGCGTTGATGCGGTCCTCGTTCTTGTCGATGGCAATGATTTCCGCCCTCGAGTGCTCGTGAAGGTAACGCACCAGGTACTCGCTGAAGGTACTGATGCCGAGAATGATAATCCGCTCCGCCACTACTCAGCCTATCGTCAGGGATTCCTCGGGATTGGTGAAAGGGGTCGGTTTCGGGTTGTGAACCCAGGCTGAAATCAGCGCCAGAGGACCGAGTCTTCCACAAATCATGAGCACGATGATGATGGCTTTGCCGGCGGTTGTTAAGTGGCTTGTCGCGCCGAGCGAAAGACCGACGGTGCCGAGAGCGGAAAAAACCTCGAATTCGAGGGGGAGCGTGCTTCGTTCCGCATCGCCGTGGGCCATAAGGACGCCCTCCGAGAGGGTCAGGACGGCAAGTCCGAGCGCGGCGGCCGCGATGGAGGCGACGACCAGCACGACGGCCTTGTTCTGATCGACTCGCGACAAACGACGATTGAACAACAGCGGTTCACTGTTGTTGCGAAAATGCGCCCGCACCATACCGACGAGAACGGCGAGGGTGCTCAGCTTGATGCCGCCGGCGCACGAACCGCTGACGGCGCCGATGAACATCAGCAGCATCATGACCCGAAGCGACAAATCGGAAAATGCGGTCATGGGAACGATGTCGAAACCGGCGGTGCGCGTGGTCACGGCATGAAAGAAGGCCGCAATCATCGCGTCGCCGAGGGACCTGCTCTGAAAAGCGATATCGGACTCAGCAATCAGAAAAATCGCCGTGGCCGACACATTGAGGGCCACGGTCAACACGATGCTCACTTTTAGAAACAGTGAAAAATGTGCCCAGCGAAAGGTGCCTTTTCGCCAGCGATTGAGCAGTTCATGGAAGTTGGTAAAGCCGAAACCTCCAAGGACGATCAACACCGCCATGCCGAGCACAACGCCCGAGCTATCGGCGACTGCTTTCAGGTTGTCGCTGTATAGGCTGATGCCGGCGTTGCAGAAGGCCGAGATGGCATGGAATGTGGCGCTCCATAATCGTTCATGCCACGGGCCGTCACCCGGCCAAAGGACGAACAACACCAGCGTTCCGATCACCTCGATCAGGATGGTGAAGCGAACCACGGCAAAGGCGACGTGCCGTACCGAGACCGAGCGGGAACTGGCCAGCGTCGCCCCCAGCATGTCTTCGTAGCTGATGGAGAGCTTGCGCGCCGTGGTCAGGATGAGGACGCTGGCGAAGGTGATGATGCCGATCCCGCCAAGCTGTATCAAAACAAGGATCACGACCCGCCCCCACGGCGTGAAGGCTTGTTCGATGTCGACCACCATCAAACCGGTCACGGAGACTGCGGTCGTCGCCGTAAACAAGGCATCGATCGCCGTCAGTCCGCCGGGAACCGCCATGCCGGGAAGCATCAGCACGACCGTTCCCAAGGCGATCAGACCGAGAAACCATACGAGCAACCATTGGCCGGTTGACATCGGTGTCGCTCCCCTCCCCAACGCACGCGCACCGGGCAAGGCTCCTCGAAACGACGACTCGGAACCATGCCTCGGAACCATAATTGTATGATCTTGCAGTGGATGCTAGAATGAACCAAAAGAGGAGAAAAAACAGTGTCCGATGTGGTGTTCCTGCTCCGACTGGAGCACAGGAATATGTCTCACCTGCTGACAATCGTCGAAAGGCAGATGCAAGGCCTTCAATCGGGGGTGGGGATCGACCATGAATTGATGTCTTCGATTCTTGGATACTTTCTCACATATCCTGATGAGTGTCATCATCCCAAGGAAGACCTCATCTATAAGCGTCTTGTCACGCGGGACCAGACGGTCGCCAACAGTATCGGCGATCTCCAGGCGCACCACGCAAAACTGGCGAAGCTGACGCGGGAGTTGGCGGATGCCCTGGAAAAGAGCGACGATGGCACTGCCGTCGAGGCCGAAGAATTGGGATGGCTTGGTTGGAAATTCCTTGAAACCAATCGCCGCCACATAGCGTTGGAAGAAGGAGAATTTTTCCCGAAAGCGCTCGCAGTGTTGTCGGAACGCGACTGGGAAGACATCGATTTCGAGGTTTTCGATCGCGAAGATCCCTTGTTCAGCGAGGTCACCGAAAAGCGCTTTCAGTCGCTACGCGACCAAATAGTGGCCGAAGACTTCAACACCTTGGGAATGGCGTATTCATAGCTGTTTTCCGACGGTACAACCACCGACAAGAGCGAAGGACCGATCGCCTTATCACGGGCCAAATTTTAAGAAGCACCGTTATTCGTCAATCGCGAGCACCTCACCCCGCCGGGCGGTCCTTGAAGGGTGATGAACGGTATGTTCATCAAGAAAGCGGCATGCCCCTATCCGTCTTCGCGAGGCGCGTCAGCGCCGCGGCGATCCATAAACGGCCGCTGTCCGTCTTCACCGGTGTTTTTTTGGATTGCCACACCGGCTCCGCCGGTTCGCAATGACGATGGGTGGCGGTTACGGCTTAGGGGTAAGTTCATCAAGAGGAGCCACAGGCGACGAAGCAATCCAGAAAATTCAAGATGTTCTGGATCGCTGCGCTCCCTCCGGTCGCTCCCGATGACGAAACTGACCATCATTGACGCTGATCGCTAGAAACGCAACCGCGCGGGCGGATGTGAACGGTCGATTTTGACATGCGCCGTACGGCCGTCTAAATGAGCCAGCCATGGATGCGCGAACACGCGGGTTCGCGAGGTCCCGGTCAACAACGACGGCATGGTCGATGACGGTCGAAACTCCTTCCGGTAAAAACGTCGCATACGAAAACTTTCCGGTGGGGTCGTGGCTACTGGCGCCGGACGTGCGCCCCCATGTCGCCGTCTTCTATGCTTTCGCCCGCGCCATCGACGACATCGCCGACAGTCCCATGTTGTCCGCCGAAGAAAAGATCCTGCGCCTGGACGGCTTTCAGGAAGCGTTGATGGCATGCGGGGGTCATGGCGATGATTTCGCCAAGGCCCACGCCATGCGCCGCACGCTCGAAGAAACGGGAATAACACCACGGCATTGCCTTGACCTCATTCACGCGTTCAAACAGGACGCCACCAAGCTGCGATACCGGAACTGGGACGAGTTGATTGATTACTGCCGCTTTTCCGCGGCGCCCGTCGGCCGTTATCTGTTGGATTTGCATGGAAACGGCGAGCCCGATTACCCGCCGGCCGACGCCTTGTGTATCGCCTTGCAGATCATCAATCACCTGCAGGATTGCAAGGAGGATCGGCAAGAGCTGGATCGGGTATACCTTCCCGGTGATTGGATGGAAGCGGCAGGTGCGCCGGTGGAGCATCTGGACGCCCGGAAAACATCGTCAGCGCTGCGCCGGGTCATGGATCGTTGCATCGACGGTGTCGAGGACTTGCTCCGCCACGCCGAGCCCCTACCCCAGCGACTGAAGAGCCGGAGACTGGCCATGGAATCGGCGGCGATCCTGGATATCGCCAAGGTGCTGGCCGGCCGGTTGCGGCGGGGCGACCCCTTGGCGCGAAGAATTCAACTTTCGAAAGCCGACTATTTTCTGTGTTGCACCCGCGGTGCTGCTTCGGCACTTGTTAAGAGTACTGATAATCAATGACGGATCTTCTGCTCACAATTCTCGCGGTATCGTCGCTGTGCGGCTGGATCTACCTGCTTTGCCTGCGAGGCGGATTTTGGCGAGCCGATCAATGGTTGGATGCCGGCCTTCGGGTACCGGGTACGCCGCCCGAAGTCGTCGCGATCATCCCGGCGCGCAACGAGGCCGCAAGCATCGGCAAGGCCGTCGCATCGCTTCTCAATCAAAGCTATCGGGGATTGGTGTCCGTGGTCGTTGTCGACGACGGCAGCAACGATGACACCGCCAAACGCGCAATCGAGGCGGGTGGGACCGGTGGGGCCACCGGCCGGGTCAGCGTGATCAATGGCAGACCCCTCTCACCGGGATGGACGGGCAAGTTATGGGCCGTTCAACAGGGCGTCGCATGGTGTGCTCGCAACCGACCCAACCTCCGCTATCTGCTGATCACCGATGCCGATATCGTGCACGAGTCCCATAATCTCTCCCGCTTGGTCGCGAAAGCGGAACGCGACCACCGTGACCTGGTCTCGCTGATGGTGCACTTGAACTGCGAGACCGGTTGGGAGCGGCTGCTCATCCCCGCTTTCATTTTCTTTTTCCAGAAACTCTATCCCTTCAGTTGGGTCAACAACGCCAATTCCCCCGTTGCCGCCGCCGCCGGGGGCTGCATGCTTGTGCGCGCGTCCGCGCTCAACGACGCCGGCGGCATCGAGGCCATCCGCCACCACCTGATCGACGACTGCGCGCTTGCCGCGCGCATCAAGAGGCAGGGCGCAATCTGGCTTGGTTTGACCCGGGAATCCCGAAGTCTTCGACGGTACGAGAGCCTGGGTGAGCTTTGGTCGATGGTCGCGCGCACCGCCTACACCCAACTCGGATACTCTGTCGCCAATCTCGTGGCGACGGTCCTCGGCATGACAACACTCTATCTGGTTCCACCGGTGGCCGTCGTCTATGGTGTACTGGCCGGACATCCTCTGGCGCTGGCGGCGGGCGGCATGGCGTGGGCGACCATGGCATGGATGTTGGGTCCTACCCTGTCCCTCTATCGGCTTTCGGCGTGGCGTGGCGCCCTGTTGCCGGTGATGGCGTTGCTTTTCACATTGATGACCATCGATTCGGCCCGCAGCGACTGGC
>JAHCKI010000201.1 GCA_026125865.1 Rhodospirillales bacterium | reverse complement strand
ACCCATATGGATAACCGGTCGGTCCCCATCCGCCGGAACGAACGCGCTCTCCCCGGACCAGATGATGATCGGTTCCGGCGGTTTCGGCATGCGTTCGGCTTCCGTCAGAATTTCCGAGGCTGGTCCCGACTCGCGAATAGCACGGATCCATTCCTGCGCCTCCTCGCGGGTCATGCCAGTGCGGATAACCGGTCGATCGCCGTCCGGGTCCACAATCGCCGTTTCCCCCTCCCAAATCACGATCGGGGGTTTTGCGGCGGGTTCGGCGACACCTTGATCAGTGCCTGAGTCCTGCGGTCTTCGTTCCGGATCGGCAGCGGCGACCGCCTGGTTTTTCGGCTCCTGCTCCCTTGCGATCTGCGGCTTCGGCGGTTTGCCGGTTTCTTCTTTCGGAACCGAGGCGGGCTGGACTTCCCGCTCCGCTTTCGGGATGGACTCGGGCTGAACGACCGGCGTTGACTCAGGTGCCACGGAAGACGGTTCGGTGGTCCGTTGCCGATCCAAGGTGTCCTTGACCCGGCGCTGCTGAATGGCATCGCCGATTCCGCGCTGAATTTGACCAGGAATTCGAGGGGGCACAACAGGGCGTGGCGGCATCGCCGGGGGGTGTCCGCCTCCTCCCGGCCGTCCCATTCCACCACCACCACCACCGCAACATCCCCCGGCGGCAAACGCGACCCCGCCCGATCCGCCAAGGATGGAGGGAGGCACCACCAAGCCCATCGCGATGGCGATACCAAAAACCGCGAAAGCCAGACGCCTCACCAAAACACCTCTTATGATCGCACTACGATTCATAGTGGCTACTATAGGTATTTACACACTATCGCAAACGACCGCGTCGAACAATGCTGAAAGACGACTATTTCCAAAGCGACGGCGCACCATCACCATTTCGAAACCCAAAACGTTTACG
Source organism: Rhodospirillales bacterium (assembly GCA_026125865.1). Taxonomy (GTDB): domain Bacteria; phylum Pseudomonadota; class Alphaproteobacteria; order Rhodospirillales; family Defluviicoccaceae; genus JADJXQ01. The sequence continues at coordinate 4,007 of JAHCKI010000201.1, read as the reverse complement.
CATTTTTAACGACCTCTCACGGGTAATGGAGGGTGGACACGCATCGGCGTTCGCGGAGCGGACGTGTTCGCGCCTAAGCCGTTCGTGGCCGCCATTGCGTGCGTACCGATCCGAGTAGCGGAGCCCCTCTTGCTGAAGACACCCAAACCATGACGGATCAATTCACCGGCGAAGACGATCACGGCGCGGCGACGCCATCGCACGGCGCGATCACCGAACCCGCGACCGCTGTCGTGAACGCTTCGGCGGCCGAAAGTCACACGTTGACGGTGCACGCGGAGGTAAGCGGGGGCATGTCCGCCCGCCTGGTGATCTCGGTTCAGGAAGGGGAGGCTCCGGAACCGGTTTCGGGCGTCGAACCAACCACCGCCAAGATCGGTGTCGTCGGCTTCAACTCGGACGATCCTGCGGCGGGCGATGTTTCCTATCGTATCGAGGACAACCACCAGGGACGTTTTCGCATTGATCCCGACACCGGGACCATCTCCTTCGCTGAGGGAAAAAACGCGGGACAAACAAGCGTTACACTGAATGAACTGGCGGTGCGGGTTTCATCCCTTGACGAATTCGGCGATGCGAAAGAATTCCGCATTTGGTTTCCAGAAGAAGACCGCTCCTGGTCCGCGACCGATGGGAGCGAGGCCCCGTCAGTCGCCGATGACCCCATGGACAGCGACGGCATCGTCGATATTGCGTCGTTGAATTCGAACGGCGAAGGTGATCGCTTCGTAAGATATGATCTCGCAAATGACGCCGAAGGTAGTCTGTTGATCGACCCATCGTCCGGCGTCATCCGATTTAGCGAGGATGCCCCTCCCGACTACCAATTAGCAGGCAACCACACCGTCAGGGTCGATGCCTATCCCGAAACCGCGATGTCCTCCAGCGCGACCTTGAACGTTCGGCTGTTCGGGAATCGGGATGCCGTCAACGGCGCACCGGCCGCATCCGAAAGCGCTTTTCGCGGCGCCTTGGACACCAACGGGACAAGCGGTGATGCCTTGGCATCCGACGGCGCGACGGCCGCCGAAAACGCCGGCTTCGGCGGCGATCCAAGTCAGTGGGGTCTCGCCGCACTGGGTGACGGCAATCAACGGTCATCGGCATCAGGAGCCGAGCCTTCCGCGCCCGGCCACACGCAGAGCGTCTCTGTGCGCGCGACAAGCCCTGATGGGATATCCGCCGCCTGGCAATGCGGTATTCACGTCGGTGGTGGCCAGGGGCATGTGCTCGCCGATACCGATGAAGACATCGACTATGAAGATTCCGATTTGTCTTCGGGGGGACTGCTTGTTGCCGCAGCCGCCGCCAACGCCACTGAAGCCATTGAAGAAACGTTGTTATCTTCCGGCGACGATCGGTCGGACTCCGTCGAGAAAAATGAAGACAGCGCAACGCGCCCGGCACTTGGTGCCCTCGATCAAGACGATTTGACGTCGGCTTTGGATCAATCCCCGTCGTCCCGCTCGTTGTCCGCCTTGATTCACGCGGAAGACCAAGTATCGACGCTGAATATACCGCAAGACCTTGCTCTCTCGATCCAATCGCGCGATGGCCGCTCTGCGCGGCAGGATTACGAAAAAATCGATATCGTCGTTGACGTACCCAAGGACGACGATCCCGCCACCGATCGAACCGTCATCACGCCCTCGGTGGATACCGGCGAGAATGCCGAACCGGACGATTCTACTGACGACGACACGTTGGCGCTTGTCGATACATCAGATGAATACGATGTCGGCGCCGTCTCCGACACCAACGCCGCCGCCGATGCCGTTTCCGAGAGCGCCGCCAACGGCACCGCCGTCGGCGTGACGGCGCTCGCCACCGACGCCGACGCCACCGACACCGTCACCTACAGCCTCGACGACAACGCCGGTCGCGCACGCCGCCAGCCGCCGCGGATCGCGCTCGCCGTCCACGATCTTCCGGATGATCCCCATCCCGGTCACGCCGGAGATGTCGCTCACCACGGCGTCGAGAAGCAGGTTCATCTGGCGAAGCGCCTTCTGCATGTGACGGATGGCATCGGCGGACGCCGCGATCAGGCGCTCGCGCTGGCGCAGATAGGCGCGGAGCGCGACGATGGACTCCGGAGGCCGGAACGCCCCCCGCAGCAGGCCGTAAGTATGAAGATCCAGGAGCCACTGACAGTCCATAACGTCGCTCTTACGACCAGGCACGTTGCGCACGTGACGGGCATCGACCAGCAGCACCTCGATCCCGCAATCCTCCAGAATCTCATACAGCGGTATCCAGTAGATCCCGGTCGATTCCATCACCACCGTCTGGATCCCCAGCGAAACCAGCCACTCCGCTAGCCGCCGCAGATCTCCGGTGAACGCCCCGAACTCGCGAACCGGCGTGTCATCCAACTCTTCCGGAACCGCAACGAAGTGGCTCTTCGAACCGACATCGATCCCCGCCGCAAACAGATTGATCTTCTTCAGATGCGAACGAACCCGACGCCGACGACTGGTTTTCTTACTCATGTCACCCTCCGCTCAAGTCAACGCGGAGCAGGGCCATCGGTAAGTCGCACTCTCTTGAACAGGGTCGCCAAAGGCGCCACTAACAATCAAATCGCACGGCCCCCGACCAAACTCGCGAACGGGCACTTCCGCACCATTGCGGCACCGGTCTCTCGCTCCGCAAACGCCCCCATCGTACCAACCGTTCATCTTCCTTCAAGGACCGCGCAGCGGGGTCAGGTGCTCGCGAAGAGAACGATCGGCGCCGTCGTTCGCCCCGGCGAGACGATCATGGAGATCGTCCCGGTCACCGACGAACTGGTGGCCGAGGTGCGCCTGTCCCCGCGCGACATCGGACATATCGAGATCGGGCAGGGTGCGCGGGTCGAACTATCGACCTATGACGCGTCCATTCACGGGGCTGTCGACGGACACCTGAAACAGATTTCCGCCAGCACCTTCAGCGATGACAACGGCCAAGTTTTCTTCAAAGGCACCATCGCCCTCGAACGCAATTATGTGGGTAGCGAACCCGGGCGCTTTCCGATCCTCCCCGGCATGGAGGCCAGCGGCGACATCGTCACCGGCAAGCGAACCCTGCTTCAGTACATCCTGAAGCCGATCTATCGGGCGCTGAACGGTGCCTTCCACGAACGTTGAGGGTGCTTATGTTCAACCCCATCACAGGGACCGTCCGAGATGGTTCGCGATACGCGACTAGAAACACCGCGTTAACGGACGCGCAAGGGCTTGCCGCTAAAATCGACCGTGTATCGACGTCAGTGCGCAACAGCGGAACCGTGACCCCATGAACAATGACAAGTACGTCGGGATATCCAGGCCGCGGGTACTGATCGCCGACAGCGATAAACGGGCCCTGCAAGTCTATGAATCCGCCCTGAACGGCACGTTGGGTCCGCGCGCGGTCCTATCGACCGAGGCACTGCGACACCCCGACACCGGATCGCTCTCTTTCTCGCACGAACCCGCGTATGAACTTTGTTTCTGTTCCTACGGCAAGGAAGCTATTCAAGCCTTCACGTCAGCGATCGACACCGACAGCCCCTTCTCGGTCGCCATATTCGATGACGCCCTATCGCCGGGGACGGATATCGTCGAATTCGTCGAGATGGCACGCGCATTGGACCCGATGGTCAACATCGTCCTGGTATCCAATCCCCCCGTGTCCTCGGCAAACGCGCTCGCCAAACGGGTGTCGGCGCTCAATGACGTCCTCTATTGGGAGAAACCTCTCAAAGAACTGGAGGTACGCCAGTTCGTGCGCGCCCTAACCGAAAAATGGTTGGCGGAAAGACATCTGCAGATAACGCGAACACGAGTCCAGCAGCTCCTGACGACATCTCCGATCGTCATCTACAGCAGAACCCCAAATGAACATTCAAAACTGACATACTTAAGCGAGAACGTCCGGGAACATCTGGGTTACGATCCCGATTCATTTCTCAGCAATACCTCTCATTGGATCGACAACATCCATCCGAACGATCGTTTTCAGGCCCTCAATGAAATATTTCA
>JAHCKI010000200.1 GCA_026125865.1 Rhodospirillales bacterium | reverse complement strand
CGTTCGCCCTCCTTCTGGCGGGTATTCTCGGTCTTGCGTAGCTCGACGCGACGGATCTTGCCGGAAATCGTCTTCGGCAGTTCTGCGAACTCCAGGCGGCGGATCCGCTTGTAGGGTGCTAAACGCTCGCGGGTGAAGCGCAGGATATCTTCCGCGAGTTCGGGACTAGGCCTATGGCCCTGCACGAGCGTAATGACCGCCTTCGGCACCGCCAAACGGACCGGATCCGGGCTCGGAACGACGGCAGCCTCGGCGACGGCCTCGTGCTCGATCAGCACGCTTTCGAGTTCGAACGGACTGATCCGGTAGTCGGACGCCTTGAACACATCATCGGCGCGGCCGACGTAGGTGATGTAGCCGTCGCCGTCACGGGACGCCACGTCGCCGGTGCGGTAGTAACCGCCGGCCATGACCTCGGCGGTCTTCGCCGGGTCGTCTTTGTAGGCGATCATCAGGCCGGTCGGCCGAGGATCGAGGCGCAGCGAGATTTCGCCCTCGTCGGCCTCCTTGCCGTCGGGGTCCAGCAGCACCACGTCGTAACCAGGCATCGGCCGCCCCATGGAGCCGAGCTTGAGCGCTTGCCCCGGCGAATTGCCGATCTGCGCCGTCGTTTCCGTTTGACCGAAACCGTCGCGCAATCTCATGCCCCACGCCTTCTCCACCTGTTCGATGATCTCCGGATTCAAGGGCTCTCCGGCGCCGATCACCTCGCGCAGCTTGACCTTGTAGGACGCCATGTCGGTCTGGATCAGCATCCGCCACACGGTCGGCGGCGCGCACAGGGTCGTCACGCCGCAGCGGGTGATGACGTCGAGAACGGCTTCCGCCGTGAAGCGGCTGTAATTGTAAATGAAGATCGTGGCCCCCGCGTTCCACGGCGCGAAGAAGCAGCTCCAAGCGTGCTTGGCCCAGCCCGGAGAGCTGATGTTGAGGTGGACGTCGCCCTCCCGCAATCCGATCCAATACATGGTGGAGAGGTGGCCCACGGGATAGCTTTGATGACTGTGCTCCACGAGCTTAGGCTTGGTCGTGGTTCCCGAAGTGAAGTAAAGAAGCAGCGGTTCGGTCGCCGCGGTCGGGCCATCGGCGGCGAAGTCCGACGATGCCTTGGCGGACTCTGCGAAATTGATCCACCCCTCAGCATCACCGCCGACCACGATGCGGGTGTAATCACCGGGAATATCGGCGAATTTCTGCGCGTCGGCGGCGCCCACCACCACATGCCGCACCTTGCCGCGATCGAATCGGTCGAGCAGGTCATCGTGGGTGAGCAGGGTCGTCGCCGGAATGATGACGGCGCCGAGCTTGATGGATGCCAGCATCACTTCCCACAGCGGCACCACATTGTTGAGCATCAGCAGGATGCGGTCGCCGCGTTTGACGCCCAGCCCCCGCAAGAAATTGGCGACGCGGTTGGACCGCATGGACATGTCCTGGTAGGATAATTTCTGCTCGCTGCCGTTCTCGTCCACGACCCAGAGAGCGATCCTGTCGTTGTTTCGGGCGTAAACGTCGAAATAGTCGAGGGCCCAATTGAATTCGGTGAGCTGCGGCCACTTGAACCCTTTATATGCCGCCCCGTAATCTTCGCGATGTTGAACAAGAAAGTCGCGGGCTTCCAGAAATGCATCCGTTGGCGTCATGTCGATCTCCTGAATGTATGCTTAGCCTACCGCGACTGGCATTCGGCGTTCTTGAGCTTCGACGAATCAAGCTGGAGTCAGTCCGTTTGTGCCGGCAAGTAGACGTATCCTCGCTACCGCTATTGCTCTTGGTCAGTAGCATTTCCCTTAGATTAGATTGCATCGTTGACTTTTCTAAACGGTTCCAGAAATGTAACGAATTGTAATCGGGTTTGGCTATATCCACCGGCCGTTCGAATGGCCAATTTGAAGCGTTTTTTCGGCTGGGGGATCCTTCGAACACAACTTCACAGGGATTGGGCACGTGGCATACAAGATTACCGAAGTCGAAGGCATCGGGGCGTCCTACGCCGAAAAACTGGCAGGCGCTGGAATCAAGACGACCGACGATCTTCTCGACCAATGCGGCAGCGCCAAGGGCCGCAAGGCGGTCGCCGAAACCAGCGGGATTACGGCGAAGCTGCTTCTCACCTGGGCCAATCAAGCCGACCTCATGCGCATATCCGGAATCGGCGAGGAATATGCTCAGCTTCTGGAGGTGGCCGGCGTCGATACGGTGAAGGAACTCCGCAATCGCAATGTCGAGAACCTGACGGCGAAGATGGCGGAGATCAACGAACAGCGGAAATTGACCCGTCGCGCCCCTTCCGCCAAGGAAGTGACCAAGTGGGTCGAGCAGGCTAAGACGCTGGATCCGAAGATTTCCCACTGATCCCGACAGCGAGCACTCGGAGATAGGTGGCGGGCTCACCCGATCGTGATTCGGTGACGGGTCGGTACTCCGTTAGGGTGTGGACATGCGTACCCCGCTGCACTTTGTCGACCTGTTGGCCGCGTTCGCCTGGGTCTGTTTCGCACTGGCTGCACCCGCTGCCACGGCCGACGACGGACGGCCGATCGTGGTTGAGCTGTTCACCTCGCAAAGCTGCTCGTCATGTCCGCCAGCCGAGGCCTATCTGGGAGAACTCGCCGGCCGTGAGGGCATCATCGCCCTGGAATTCCATGTGGATTACTGGGACAACCTGGTCCATGGCGCCGATGGCCGATGGAAGGATGTGTTTTCCAGCCCGGCCCACACGGCGCGTCAGCGCACCTACAACCACAGCATCCGCGGCACCAATAACGTTTACACCCCTCAGATGGTCATCGGCGGGCGCACCGAGGCCGTCGGGTCGCGCCGCGGAAACGTGGAGGCGGCGATCGAGGAAATCCGATCATTAGATCAAACCGGTCCGGTGATCGGCATAACCGCGACGCCCGAGGATGATCTCCGCGTTCACATCGAGGGAGGCGGCCCGAACGGCGATGCCGGCGTTTGGCTGATTCGTTTCCGGCAGGTACAAACGACGCAGGTCAGCGCGGGCGAGAACAACGGCCGGTCGTTGACCAACCATCACGCCGTTACCGGCATCGAGCGTATCGGTTCCTGGAAAGGCGGATCACAGGTCTTCGACTTAAGTGGCCAGGCACCGGGAGCCGGAGAAGGCTGCGCCGTCATCATCCAGGACGACAAACAAGGCCCCATCGACGCGGCCGCCGCCTGCCCGAAATCTTAACGGGTGCTTCCTGAATCCACCAACAGGGCCGTGCGCAGGGCAAGGGTGTCGGTGTCGTAGCGGGCCGTCCACCATGGATCGACCGATAGTCGCGACAAGGCGTCGGTCTGAACGTCCAGCGGTATCCATTGAATCGCCAAGCCGCAATGCTCGAACGCGGCCCCCATTTCGCGCGCGCGAAGCAGGTTGATGTGGCGGCCGAACCGCTTGTGATAGACGTCGGGCGGCATCTCATAGATGGACGAGAACGGTGACGCCTTGTCGCGGTGGTTCGAAAAGTTGACCAAGTGCAGCATGCGGGCGCCGGTCGCCATTCGACGCGCCAAATGAGCCGCGAAGTCGTCAAAACCGTTGATGTGCTCCAGACAGGAATTGGACAACACCAAGTCAAAACGTTCGGAAGTATCGAGGTTTTGTATCGACGCGGCGGCGTAGCGGGCCCGATCGGCAAATTGCTTCCGAAAAACCTCGAAATCGGCGTCGGTACCATCGCCGGCTCGGAGGTCCGCGAAAACGGCACGCAGGTAACCTCGCACCAGGGCCGGATCGCCCAAAAGATCGGGGTCCATGCCGGGATCGACACCGACGTAGTCGGCGGCCCCACGTTCGATCGCCAGGGGCCCCCAGCCACCCAACGGACCACAGCCGATTTCGAGGACTCGCTTACCTTCGAAGTCCAATGGCGCCCAGCTTCCGCTCTCGGATGCCCTCGCTTCGTAGTATTGGAGAAACGTGCGCATCCGCTGCGGACGCGACACCCCGTCATCATGGAGCAGATCCCAGCGCCTGAGCGCGCGCGTATCCAACACGCCGGTCTTGCGAAGCAATCGAACGCCGGTTCGAACAACGCCGAACCTTCGCGCCGCGCGCAGGCGCACGCCAAGATTAAGGACCTGTGAAAGCAGCGATTGAGACACCAAGCGTATCCGACCGTTGGTACAATGGCTGCCCTTGACGTGGTGCACATAGAAACCGCCGCGCTTGAGGGCGTTGATGACGTGCTTGGGAGTGAGCGAGGGGAAGCTGCGGGTCATACGGTCTTGAGCGAAACGGTCACCTGCTCGACGCGCTCGGGTTCCGCTATATGGTATTCGCTCGCGGGAAGTGGGAGCCCATCCTTTTGCTGGCTCTCCTGGTAGCATTCAATGGCTTCGACAACCCGTGCCTTGGCTTCCTCCAACGTGTCGCCCTCGGTGATGACGCCAGGCAGAGCCGGCACGGTGACGATGTGCCCGCCTTCTTCGGCGGGTCCGAACACGGCCGTGAATGTGTATTCGTGGGTTGAGATGGTCTCTGCGTGCGCCATGAATACAGACTATATCCATTCCGTTGTTCTTTCAATGTACGGACGGAAATCAAGGAAAATCAAGAACAACCGGGCTCGCTCCATTAGCCAATTTCGACGCCTGACCCGATCCCTTTGCAACCGTGATCAAGCCGTTTGCGGCGAGCCGCTATGACTCCAATTGGGCGGCGCGCACCATCCGCTCCAGGCTGTCGAGGAACCGTGAGCGGTCGGACTTGGCGAAGGGGCGCCCGCCGCCGCCTGCCGCGAGAGGATTGGCGGCGCGCAGGTCGGCCATCAGATCGCGCATGGCCAGCGCATTGCCGATATTGGCTTCGGTGAATGCCTCGCCGTTGGGACGCAAGGCATGGGCGCCGGCTTCCAGGCATTTGGCCGCCAGCGGCGTGTCCTGGGTGACGCAGATATCGCCGCGACCGATCCGCGCC
>JAHCKI010000020.1 GCA_026125865.1 Rhodospirillales bacterium | reverse complement strand
TCTCTGAACTACAAGGCGCTGGGCGACATCCGACAAGCCCGAGTCGGTTTTCGGTGGGCGGCAACACCCTAACGAATGCGCCACTTTGCCCACCAGCGGACCGGACCCCCCTCACAGCTCCCCGAGCGTCTTCCCCCTTGCGCCTTGGAACCTGCCCAAGTTTAGCTCCAGTAGCTTTCGGCTTGCTCGGTATCGGCTAGGAGGAACACGCCTGCGACTCGTCGTCTGACCTCCGACGAGTGGTTGTAGCAGAGCTTTGCGGCCCAGCGGCGGTAGTCAGCGAGCTTGTTGTCAATTGTGCGATCCAACTCATGAAACACACTTCGGCCGTTGCAGAAGGCGAAAGCGTGGCTCCAACCGCGCAGGATGTGATCGATCTCCACCAGGGTCTGAGCATAGCGTTGCTTCGGCACCTGCGGGCCGGACGTTGTGGCCGCTTTCTTTAACGATTTTCGCCCCCTGTCGAGTGCTTCATCCACGGCTTGGACGATGCTCTGTCGGGCTGAACGGCAAGGCTGCACGAGACCGGGCTTGATGTGGCAGCCGAGGAACTGGAAGCCGTGATCAACCTTGCCTAGTGATGCCTTCTCGGTGTTAGCCATCGGATCATAGGCCGTCATACCGAAGCGCGACAACTCCACCTGAGCGTTCGCAAACGCCTTCTTCAGGCAGGATGGGCTTGGGCCGAGCAGCACAAAATCGTCGATGTAGCGAACGCAGACGATACCCCGGCCATTCATCGCGGTGTCGAATTCGCGAAGTAGGATGTTACCGATCAGCGGCGACAACGGGGAACCCTGCGCGACACCTTCCGAGCCCAACGGGAACAGGGCCGCATCGTCTCCCAGATGGGCGAGATTGGCGAGGTTGGTTTCGGTCGCGCGTTCAAACAGGTTGAGGAAGTCATCGTCCGCCAGACGGGCGCGCAGGAAGTCGGTGACGTGGCCACGGGGTATGCGCTCGAAGAACCCCTGGATATCAGACCGGAGGAAATAGGCCGATCCCTCGTCGATGGTCCCGCAAACTTGCGAAATTGCATCGCCGACACCCTTGTCTCGAATGCCGCCGAAGCTGGTCGACGTATTCAGGACATCGCCGATGACGGTTTGTTCCTGGAGGACGTCCAGGATGGCGCGCTGCACGATCCTGTTCTCAACGGCAGCAATGACGATGGGGCGGGGCTTCTTGCCCTGACGTCGCTTGGCGACGCCTGTCTGAGGGGCGAAAACGAAGCGGTTCTCGCGAAGCTGGCGCTCGATCCTGCGAAGTCCACGAGGGGCATCGGCGTCGAAAGCTTTGATGGCGTCCCGCGTTTCGGAGGAGAGGGACGACAGCCCGTTCTCCCTGACGCGCCTCCAAGCCCTATAGAGGACCGGGCTACTCCTTACTTGTTGGTAGAGGGTGCGATCCTTGGCAGTCCTGTGCTGGATCGGGACCTACCGGCGAGCCTATCCCGACCACTGCGCGTGTCACCGTTCGTCGGTGGTCTCCTCCGCTGATGTCTCCGCGAAGGCGCTGACCCGTCCAGCGTCATCGGTGATGACGCCTTCGCACCCTCGGCTGGAACCGGCGTCCGCGTTGGACCCGACCAGCGTCGATGCCGAACGCGTATGATATAGGTCACTATATAGGATGCTGCAAGTGGGTTGCGCCACAAAAAGTAGATGTACACACAAAATGTCGTGTGTCTATCAAGGAGCGGAGGGCTTATGATGGCGACGCTACGGTGAAGCGGGTCGTGAACCCATGTGAGCGATGTTGTTACGGGTTGCGCGAGATCGGATGAGCCGCTGCTGTCGGAGTCGTTTTCTCAGTATCAGCGAAATCGCCGCCTTCGAAGCGGCGGAAGGCGTCTAGGCCGGTGAGGACGACGCCGTCGTAGCCTTGGGTCACGACACCATGGATGAACGAATTCTCATCTCCGGCAATGATCTCTTGCCAGCCGCGTTGCCAATACTCCACCACGTAGCGGTCGGGATCGCTGGGCAGCGGCCGGCCCATCCAGCGCGGTCGGCCGTCGTTCCATTGGGGTTGCCAGTAGTAAAGGTAACTGGCGGCGGTGCCGATATCGATGCGGGCGAAAACCAGGCGCCTGGCGCCCATCTTCTTATATTTGAGTGTCTCGACGGCGCGCTTTCCGAGCGGTTTGCGGCGGAGGAAGGCATCGACCACCAGCAAGTCGTAGTTGGTGGTTTGCATGTCGAGCGCGAAGGCGTCGTCGCGGTCCCAGGCGGTGAGGGTGCCGAGATACGCGAAATTACGCACGTCGCGCAACGACAACACGTTGGCGGCGTTTTCATCGAACGGCCGGCGCGGATGCGACGGCAGCGCGGTGATTTCCGATGCGGGAGCGTCGGCTGTCAAAGACACGAAACCGTCGGCGGCGTTTTCGCGATGGGCGTCGTGCGCGGTCGCTTCCGTTGACCCGTAATCCATGACCAGGACCGCGAGGCCGGCGCCCTTGGCCTCGCGGGCGCGGGCGAGCATGGCGGCGCGGACGGCCTCATCCGTCGGCGTGTCAAGCGCCGCGTGACCGAAGTTGAGACCTTCGATGAGGACGCCATCAATGGCGCGCATGTAGCGGTTGGCGGGGACGAAGGCGTGGGAGCCGTCCTCCTCGACCTTGCTGACCAGGTCCAGCCCGCCCTCGGCGATGACGACGAAATCGGGATTGCGGCGACGGGCGAAATCGCCGATCGCCTGCACGAACCGGCGCTTTTCTTCGCGGTAATCAGTGGGCAGTCCGTGACGCAACAGGAGCGGCAAGTCCTCCGGCGCGACCGTATCTCCGCCCATGGTGTTGGCCGCAAGGACCGGACCGGTAAAGGCTGCTGAAACCAATAGGAGCACTGCGAGGACGCGCGACAGAACCATGGCCGATCGATCACCAATGAAAGCTTCCGGGTGAGGGTAGGGCGGTATGGTTAATGAACCGTAACCAGGACAAGAAAACGGTGGGAAAAGAACGGTATCGAGGCTCAGGAAAGGTGCGTCAGGACCTCGTCGGCGATGGCGAGAGACGCGGTGAGGCCGGGGGACTCGATGCCGAACAGATTGACCAGGCCGTCGATACCGTGGGTCTCCGGTCCCTGAATGACGAAGTCGTGGGCGGGTTCGCCCGGCGCCTGGATCTTGGGCCGGACGCCGGCATACGCGGGTTGCAGGGCGCCGTCGGCGAGATCGGGCCAGTAGCGGCGGATGGCGGCGTAGAAGGTTTCGGCGCGCGCCGGGTCCACGTGGTAGTCGATGGCCGTAACCCATTCCACGTCCGGCCCAAAACGGCCCTGGCCGGCGAAGTCGAGGGTGTAGTGGGTGCCGAGGCTGGCCGGTCCCGGCACCGGATAGACGAGATGCCGGAAAGGCGGTCGGCCGGTGAGGGAGAAATAGTTGCCCTTGGCGTAGTGGAGTGGCGGAATGGCCGACTTAGGGACGCCGTCGATCGCCGCCGCCACGGCTTGCGCGCCGAGCCCGGCGCAATTGACCACGGTTCGGCACAGCAGGGCGGCGGGCTCCGCGCCGCCGACGCGCAAAACAATGCCGTCGCCGCGGACCTCGCCGCCGGTGACCGGGCTCAGAAGGGCGATGGCCGCGCCATTGTTTTCGGCATCACCGCGTAGGGCCAGCATGTACCCATGCGTGTCGAAGATGCCGGTTGAGGGCGACAGCAGCGCGGCGACGCATCGCACATTCGGTTCCAACGCACGCGCCTCGTCGCCCGAGAGCTGGCGCAGGTCTTCGACGCCGTTGGCCAGCGCCTTTTTTTGTACGGTCGCCAGTGCCGCCGGGTCGTCGTCATCGGTGGCGACAATCAGCTTGCCGCAGCGGTGATAGTCGATGCCGTGGGCGTCGAGATAGGGGTAGAGGAGCCGGCGGCCTTCCACGCAGAGCCGCGCCTTTAGGCTGCCGTCCGGATAGTAGAGCCCGGCGTGAATGACCTCGGAATTGCGGGAACTGGTGACCGTGCCAATGGCGTCGGCGGCTTCCAGCACAATCACCTCGCGGCCGGCGAGGGCAAGAGCGCGGGCCACGGCGAGCCCGACGACACCGGCGCCGATAACGGCGCAATCCACGGGGTCGGCCGCTGTCGCGGTGCTCGGCTGTGGCGCAGTTTCGGTGGTCATATGCGTGTCCATCACCCGATTGTGATGCCGGGACCGTTTGTGGGCAAGGAACATCGTTTTTCGGCAAGGCGCGGCGCCACCAGATGGCGTTTTCCGCGCGACTTCAAAGCGGCTACAATCCGGCCCGACCGCCTATCGGCGCGCTAGCTGGATTCCGAAAGGGAAAAGATGACACGCTCGTTGGTGCGTTCCGCCTGTCCCCACGACTGCCCGAGCACTTGCGCCCTCGACATCGAGCGCCTGGACGCCGGCACCATCGGCCGTATCCACGGCGCCGCCGACAATCCCTACACGGCAGGCGTCGTTTGCGCCAAGGTCGCCCGCTACGCCGAGCGCGTCCACAATCCCGATCGCCTGACACGACCGCTGCGGCGTATCGGCCCGAAAGGAAGCGGCCGTTTCGAGGCCATCGGCTGGGACGAGGCGCTTGACATCGTCGCGGCGGCGTTCAGGGAGGCGACGGCCGAGCACGGCGCCGAGGCGGTATGGCCGTACAATTACGCCGGCACCATGGGGCTGATCCAGCGCGACGGTATCAAGCGCTTTCGCCACGTCATGGGCTATTCGCGGATGAAGGAGACGATTTGCAGCGCCATCGGCAGGGCGGGGTGGATGGCTGGGGTCGGGGCTTATCGCGGTCTCGATCCGCGCGAGATGCACGAGGCCGATCTCATCGTTCTGTGGGGTGGCAACATGGCGGCGACCCAGGTTCACGTCATGACCCACGCGACGGCGGCACGCAAGGCCCGCGGCGCCAAGATCGTCTCCGTCGATCCCTACGCCAATGCCACCGCGCGCGCCGCCGATATCCACTTGGCGCTCAGGCCCGGAACCGACGGCGCTCTGGCGTGCGCGGTGATGCATGTGTTGTTCCGGGACGGATTTGCCGATCGGGACTACCTTGAGACCTACAGCGATTGTCCGGAGCGGCTGGAGCGTCACCTGCGGACGCGGACGCCGGAATGGGCGGCGGCGATCACCGGCCTCGATGCGAACGCCATCACGGATTTCGCCCGTCTGTATGGAAGCGTCAAGAACAGCTTCCTGCGTCTCGGCTATGGCTTCACGCGGTCGCGCAACGGCGCCGTCAACATGCACGCGGTGTCATGCCTTCCCGTGATCACCGGCGCTTGGCGGCACCGCGGCGGCGGCGCGCTGTTCTCCAACGGCGGGCTCTACGAACTCGACCGAACCCTGATCGAAGGGTTGGATGCGCGCACGCCGGGGGTGCGCGATCTGGACATGTCGCAGATTGGGCGGGTGCTCACGGGCGACTCGGGGGCATTGGCCGGCGGTCCGTCGGTGACGGCCATGTTGACGCAGAATACCAACCCGGCCGTGGTGGCGCCGGAATCGGCGCTGGTTCGGCGTGGTTTAGCCCGCGAAGATTTGTTCCTGTGCGTGCACGAGCAATTCATGACCGAGACGGCGATGATGGCCGATATCGTTCTGCCGGCGACGACCTTCCTGGAACACGACGACATGTATGTGGGCGGCGGCCATACGTTCCTGCAGGTGACACGTCGGGTGATCGAGCCGCTCGGCGAATGCCGCAGCAACCACGAGGTGCTGCAGGGTTTGGCAGGGCGTCTCGGCGGCGAGCATCGGGGTTTCGAGCTTTCGGCGTGGGAGGTTATGGACGAGACCTTGCGCGCCTCGGGCCTGCCCAGAGCCGACGAGATCGCCGCGAACGGCGGCATCGATTGCACCAAACCATTCGATGAGGCTCACTATCTGGGCGGCTTCGGCTGGCCCGGCGGGCGGTTTCGGTTTGCGCCCGACTGGGCGGCGCTGGGGCCGGAGGCGGGCGCGTTGCCGCCGCTTCCCGACCACGTAGCGGTCACCGAGGCGGCTGATGACGAGCATCCGTTCCGTTTGGTGACGGCACCGGCGCACGACTTCCTCAATACAAGCTTCACGGAAACCCCGACCTCGCGGCGAAAACTGGTGGCACCGACTGCCCTCATTCATCCGGACGACTGCGGCGCCCTCGGGTTGGACGATGGCGGCAGGGTTCGCCTGGGCAATCGCCGGGGCTCCGTCGTCGTCCGTGTCCGACCGTTCGCCGGCCTGCAGCGAGGCGTGATCGTCGTCGAAAGCATCTGGCCCAACGCCGACTTCGAGGAAGGCCAAGGCATCAACACCCTCACCGCCGCCGACCCCGCCCCACCCGCCGGCGGCGCCGTATTTCATGACACGGCGGTGTGGGCGCGGCATGCCGATGCGGTAGCTTGAGGGCTTGGAAACTGGTCGTGGGCCGGCGCGATCGTCGCGTCTTACGGTGTCAGTTCAGCGGATGGGGGCCGATCCTCGGCGATATCCGGCAATTCGGAGCCGATGTCGTGAGCGCCTAGGCGGGAATGGGAGCCGTCGCAGAATGGGGCGTTGGTTGTGCCCTTGCATTGGCAAAGAAACCGGGTTTCGCTTTTGTCGACCTTGAATTCGAGGGGCTCCAGCGAGGTTCCCTTGTGTGAGCCGTCGCAAAAGGGCTGGGTTTTGGATCGGCCGCAGCGGCACCAGTAGTAGGATTTGCCCGCTTCAAGGTCGACCCGGATCGGTTTCTTGCCCGCGATGATTGGTCGCGACACGGTCTCGGCCTCCCGATTCCTTCACACAATGGAGCGAATGTGCGCACGGCATGAGTGGTCGGGTCAAGTCCTTTGACTTGGCGGTGCAACGCGCCTATTCGGCGGCGATTTTGTGTTGAGCGCGCATGGTCATCCACAAGGGGGCGCCGGCGAGGGACGTCAGCATCACGAGGCCGCGATAGAGGATACCGACCGCCAGGCCCTGCTCGGGGCTGAGGCCCGCCTGGCTGAACAGGATCACGATGCTGCCTTCGGCGAGGCCGATGCCATTCAGCGTGATCGGCAACGTAGAAACCAGGATGATCAGGGGCACGATGACGAACATCATCGTCGGCGACACCGACAGACCGAAAGCGGAGATGGTCAAAGAATATGACAAGATAATGGATAGGTAAAATAGAACGGAAAGTAATAGGGCTTGTGTGACTTCCTTGGGTTCACCCCTGTAATGATTTATGGACTCCGATAGTTTGTTGATGATTTTTTCGACCTTGTCGACGAAGGGGAGGTGGCCAATGCGCAACAGCCCGACGAGGCGCTGCACCTGACCCGGGAGGAACCGCAGGCAGATGAGCATGATGATGAACGCCGCGACCCCGAACCACAATAACGGCACGAAGCCGGCCATTTGAAAATGGTCGGGCCTGATCGTCAGTCCGACAAGGCAGAAGCAAAGCAGGATGAAAAATCCCGTCAGGCGTTCGACGAACAGGCTCGCGACGATTTCGCTGGGGCGCCCGACGTGGCGCATCATACTGAAGCGGACCACATCACCGCCGAAGTTCGAGGGCAGGAAATTGCCGAAAAAGGCGGCGACCCAATAGGTCTTCAACAACATCGCGAAACCCGCCATGACATCGTGCGCGGCAAGGAGAATTTGCCACTTCCAGGCGGAAATCAAATAGCCGAAGGTGAGCGCCACGAGGCACATGATGAGCCCCGAGGGCGAAACGTCGGTGAATACCGCGAAGGTCTCACGCCAATCGACGAATACGAACAGCAACCCGATGAGGCCGATGCTGATCGCAAGCTTGAACGCTTTGGGCACGCGAATCTACCTTGAAAAAAAAGCCGGAGACCGAATGGTATGGTGAGCACCTCTCCAGTGGGGTAGGTCGGAATAGCCGACAGGCGTATTCCGACGGATGAAGACACCGAAATCCATTCGGCGGATTACGCAAGGGGTAATCCGCCCTACGCGATTTGAGCCGTAGTCGCCACTTGCTGTCTTTGCGAACCGGCGCAGCCGGTGTGGCAATCCAGAAATGACGGTGGAGACTGGCGGTGACCGTCTATGGATCGCCGCGGCGCTGACGCGCCTCGCGATGACGGATGGGGGCGTGGCGCATCGTTGATGAACACACCGTTCATCATCCTTCAAGCGGGGTAGGTCGGAATAGCCGACAGGCGTATTCCGACGCATGAAGACACCGAAATCCATTCGGCGGATTACGCAAGGGCTAATCCGCCCTACGTGGGCTACGCAAGCTGACCGATGGTCGTTCATGGATGGGGACGGTCCCGATGCTTGCGGAGCACGTCGTCGAACAACTCCTCGTATGCCCGCGCGCAGCTGTCGATGAACAAGTCCTCGACGCGGCGCAGGTTTTCGGCGGCCATCGCTTGCCGTGTCTCGGCGTCGTTCAGGAGAGACAGGCATTTCTCGGAAAATTGCGCGGTGTCGTTGAGGGGAACGAGATGCCCGGTTGCTCCGTCCTCGAGAAAGTCCGTCTGTCCACCGTGGTCGTAGCAAACGACCGGCAGGCCGCACGCCATCCCTTCCAGGAATACCAGGCCGAAGCCTTCGTGTTGGCTGGTGGAAACGAATAAATCCGCCATGCGAAGTACACCTGCCTTTTCCTCTTCGCTGACGAAGCCGAGGCAGTGCAAGCGGTCGGCGACGCCGAGGCTCGCCGCCTGTTCCTTCAGTTTCGGCTCTTCGGGACCGGATCCCACGATGAACAAGTGCGCCCGGCATTCGCTCAATTGCGGCAGCATGGCGACCATTTGGTCGATGGCCTTGCGGGGCACCAGCCGGCCAACCGTGGCCAGCACCATGTCGTCGTCGGTCAAACCGTAACTGGCGCGCTCGACCGTTCCCTGCGGCGGCCGCGTGATGCCGAGGGGAATGCGCACGCCGGACAAGTCCGAGCCGTAATACTTGCTCATATTGTCGAGGGTATTGACCGATTGCCCGACGATCGCGTCGGCCTTGGTGAGGAGGCAGCGTATCACAGCGCGTAAAACGCCGTGGCGGTGCGGCGACATTTTTTTGCTCGGATCATAGAGATCGCCGCCGTGCACCGATATCACGTGCGGAAAGTTCGCGAACTTCGACAATTGGGCGCCGACCGGACCGGACGGCACGACGAAATGGCTGTTGATTACATCGAATTCGGTTTTCCGCAATAATCGCCTCCCCCCAAGGATGCCCGTGACCACATAAGCGGCCATGGAGGGTATGTTGGCGGCGGGCAACTGGGTGCGAAAGTAGGTCGGCACGCGAATAACACGCACGCCGTCCTCGACGCTTTCCGCCGGAAGATCCTGGTAGCGCGAGGTGAGAACCGCAACCTCGTGGGTCTTGGCGAGTTCTTGAGCGAGAAGGGCATTGACAACACCACCGCCACCTCCGAGCGGAGGGTATTCAAAATTGCAAAATAAAATCCGCATTCACGTGTCCTGTTTACGATACCAAGTTCTCATGCTTGGCCTCGGGTGACAAGTGGCCAAGATCGGTTGGTCGCGCTCCACGCGTTGACAGTGACGCTGGACCCGCCGTCCCCATCGCGGTTTCGTTCCGGCCCTTTCCATGGTCGGCGATCAGCGCCTCCATGGAATCAATGGATTCACCCTTGATGTGCATTCGGTACCAAGCTTCGCTGTTTACCAGCAGCCACAAGCGATTGCCATGGTCGGCGTTGCCCGCTTCGTGTTCGGCGAGCAATTGGTCAATGGCCGGTTGGGCGAAGATTCCGTCACCGGCCAGTTGACAATCGCGCAGGAAGATCTTGTAGAGGGCTCGATACTCATCGCGAAGCATGTAAGGCAGAGCCGACGAAAATCCCTGCTTCGGTCGGTTCATGACGGCTTCCGGAAGATAGCGTTTCGCCAATTTCACTTGAACGCGCCGGAGCGAGCGCCCCTTGACCTTCAGGTCTTCGGGGAGCCGGGCGGCGAATTCCGCAATTTCGTGATCCATGAACGGGCTGCGCGCCTCCAGCCCGTGCGCCATGGTCATGCGATCCAAAATCATGACGGGATGATCGGGTAGACGGATCTGGTTGTCGGCATACAGCATCCGATCGACCGCATCGGTGGCGTGCGCGGCGTCGTAGGCCGAGCGGATGGGTTCCTCCGGGTCGAACGATCGGGCGCGTTCCCGCATTTCGGGGCCGTACAGATCGGATCGCCGGTTCGAGCCGAAATAGAAGTAGCTGAGAGAGCGCGCATAGCGGGCGCCACCTTCGGCGAAGGAAAGATGGTGCAGCCATTTCAGCATGTGGTTGTGGCTCTTGTACCACGAACCATCCGGCAGTTTTTCCAGTACCGGGCCGATCAGGTGGCGGCGAACGAGTTCGGGAATGAGCGCGTAATGGCTAGCAAAACGATTGCCGTAATAGCGGTCATAGCCGCCGAACAACTCGTCGCCGCCATCGCCGCCGAGAACGACCTTGACGTCCTCGCTGGCCATTTCGGCAATCAGGTACGAACACACCGACAACGGATCGGAAGGTTCATCCAGGTGCCACACGAGCTTCGGCAGAGAGGCGAGCAGCGACGGCGTGACGATCTTTTCGCGATGCTGGGTTCCATAGGCTTCGGCCACCATGCGGGCGTAGGGGGCTTCGTCGAATTGCTTGTACGGAAGACCCATGGAAAAAGTCCGGATCGGCTCCGACATGACATGCTTCATGAGCATGGCGACGACGAGCGTCGAATCGAGGCCGCCGCTCATGAATGCTCCCACCGGCACGTCACTCACCATGTGGAGCTTGAGGCATTCGATCAGGCGCGATTCCAACTCATCGACGATATCGTTCTCCGATCCTTGTAGCTTCGGTTCGTAGTCGAGATCCCAATAGCGCCAGATTTTGAGGCCGCGTTCCTTAGAAAAGCTTAGCGCGTGGGCGGGCGCAAGTTTTCGGATCTGCTTGAACATGCTGAAGGGCGACGCCACGACCCGTAAAGTGAGATATTGGTCGAGGGCCGCGAGGTCGATTTCCGCCAATGCCGGATCGGCAGCCAGCAGTGCCTTGATTTCCGAGGCAAAAAGAAACTCGCCCGCGCGCTCCACATAGTAGAGCGGCTTCTGTCCGAGGCGATCCCGAGCAATGAAAAGTTGTTGGCGCTTTTCGTCCCAGATGGCGAACGCGAACATGCCACGCAAACGCGAGACGCAATCTTCGCCGAACTCCTCATACATATGCAGGATGACTTCGGAATCGGACCTGGTCGAGAAGACGTGGCCGCGCTTCTTCAGGTCCTCCATCAGTTCCTGGAAGTTGTAGATCTCACCGTTGCAGATCACCCACGCCGTACGGTCCTCGTTGGGGATCGGTTGACGCCCGCCTTCCACATCGATGATCGACAGGCGCCGTTGTCCGAGAACGGCGCCGTCGCTGTAGTGGCAGTCGGCGTCATCGGGACCGCGAAACCGAAGGGCGTGGAGCATGCGGTCGATGCCTTGGGGGGCCACCTGCCGCGCGTTAACAATTCCGGCTATTCCACACATTGTCTCAGTTGCGACCAGGGTTGTTGAAAGAACTCGAGGCGGAGCTGGGGAAAACAA
The DNA here is from genome assembly GCA_026125865.1 of Rhodospirillales bacterium. Classification (GTDB taxonomy): domain Bacteria; phylum Pseudomonadota; class Alphaproteobacteria; order Rhodospirillales; family Defluviicoccaceae; genus JADJXQ01. The sequence goes on along the minus strand of JAHCKI010000020.1, from coordinate 4,948 downwards.
TGAAATAGAGCAAAATGCGATCAGGTGATATGACCTGATCGCATTTTGCTCTAGGTGACGATCAAATCGAGACAGCCCCAATGGTCGCGTGCACGGACCGATCTTGAAGCTGGGGCCGTCGGGTTGCTATTTCGCAAGAAAACCGTTCTCCCGATACCAGTTGGCGGTGAGACGCGCGCCCTCGGCGAAGTCGACTTTCGGCTCGAAGCCGAGCACGTTTTTCGCTTTGTCCGTGTTGTAGGAAAAGCTCTTCTTGAAGAAATCCATGCGCCGACGGTGCAGGGGGGGCTGTATTTTGATGGGGCGGCAGATTGTTTCGCAGACGATGGCTGCCGCTTCAAACGGCCAGAGCGGCACGCGCCGGCGCGATGGCGGTACATTGAGGGCCTTTGCGATTTCAGCGAAGATGCGGTTGGTCGTCAACTTCTCGTCCCCCGAAATAACGAACACTTCGCCGGGAGCTTTGTCGCTATCGGCGGAGAGACGGAGACCCTCAACGAGGTCATCGACATAAATCATTTGGTGGATGTTCTCACCGGGACCGATCACAAACAATACGCCCTTGGCAATTCCATTGAACAGCTTCAGCAGCCGCCGACGGTCACCCGGCCCGTAGGTTTCGGAAATGCGTATGATAACGACGGGCAGACGGTCACAATAGGATTTCGCGAGATCCTCGCCTTCGCTCTTGGTCACCCCATAGATGTTGCCCGGGCTGGATGGGGTTTCCTCATCGATTTCCTTGTCCGTTCCCATGCCATAAACGCCGATGGAACTGCCATGGATGAAACGCTTGACGCCCGCGTCGATGCTGGCGTCCAGCAATGTGCGGGTGCCTTCGACATTGACGTCCCGAAAGTGCTTGTCGGGCATCTCGGCCTCGTGCTGCGCGGCGGCGAGATGGTAAACGATATCAATACCTTCGACCGCCTTGTCGACGATCGCGCGATCGGTAATCGATCCGACAATGACGTCGACACCGGCGTTCTTCAAGGCGTCGTGATTGTCCCGTTCCGGCTCATTGTTCACCAGAGCCAGAGCACGGACCTGTTCTCCGCTCTCGCGGCACATCAATGCCAACCTCGATCCTATGAACCCTGTTGCTCCGGTAACCAAGACGGATCGCCTCGTGTCCATACCCTATCTCCCATCGTCTTACGCGACTTTTGTCGTTTTCTTTTCTGTCTTCTCGACTTCACGACGGTCTTGTCCCAAGGCCGGAAACGCGGTTTCGAATGCCTTGATCTCTTGCTCGACTTGTACCGGAGTCCAGTTTCGTTCAACGGCCATCAGTTCGGCACACTGTCTAAGGGCGGCGGCCGTGGGATGAGCTCCGGACCCCAGGTCGGTACGGCGCATGACGGCGTCGGCGAGGGACAGCGCCATCTCCTCACGAACCGCGTGGATGATCTCGGCTCCGAGGGTCGTGGAGTCGTCGATCCGCTGGATCAGCGACGCATCTTCATCGATCAGCTTCAGAACGCGGCGGTACTCGGAACCGTAATTGTGCGCCAGGGCGCGCGCCACGTCCGCGCCGAGACGGGAATCGCGCCGATTGATCTCCGCGACCAGATCTTCGAACAGCTCGAAATCACCGCCATGGATGCGAATGCGATCCGTCGCCGGGGGAGGGGCGGCACGACCGGACTGGGCAACCGCCATATCAACGGCTTTCGCCGCGTCTCCGCGGGCCATGGTGTAACGAATGCCGATCAGCGTGACCAATCCCGCAATACCATCCCGCTTGGCATGGTCGATCAGGATGGAGCGCTTGCCGTAGCTCAGGTTGACGGCATCGGAGTCATTGTCGCCGAAGGGGACGAGGCCCGCGTTCCAGGCGGTGACATCCTCCAGGCTCAGTTGCGCCCACGGGCATGCCCAATTGATTTCGTCGATGTAGGATTCGATCTCTTCGTCGCTGACGACCTCCGCCCGGGGGGCCACGTCCTTCACCACGTGCCACACACCGATGAGTGAGTAGTCCCGCCACGGCACCATGAAGAGATGACGCGCGGGTCTGCTGAGAAGCGCGTCGGGGTCGTGCGTTCGCCCTTGCACGGCAAGGGCGTGGCGTTGGTTCCATTTGCGGCGGACGATGAAGCAGGTATCGCGGGAATAGACGCCCCGGTGATCCTCCCGGATGGGCACGCCGCTTCGCAACAAGCCCTCGGCCCAAGGGCCCGCCGCATTCACGACCATCTTCGCTCGGATTTCGATATCGGAACCGGACACGCGGTCGCGGGCGGTGACGCCGGCGACGCGTTGGCCGGACAAGCGAAATCCGGTCGCCTCGACATAGTTCGCGGCCACGACGCCCTTGCTCGCGGCGGCCCGCAGGACGGAAATGGCCAGTCGCGGCGGGTTGTACATCTGCCCGTCGCAGAACACGACCCCACCCGTGAGCCTGTTGCTCTCGATGTCCGGAAATTCCTCGAGGACGTCGCTTCGCGAAATCGGGCGGGTCAAGGGAATGTGGCGTGATCGGTCCGGTATGCCGCGATTTCGGCCAATGGTCAGGGCATCGTATAGGAAGCAACCGGTCGACAGAAATTCCCTCCCGCTTTTTCCATGACCATAGGTCGGTATCAGGATCGGCAGCGGTTGCACCAGATGCGGCGCGATGCGGAGGAAGGCGCTTCGCTCACGACACGATGACCACACGCGTATGACATCCAAATGCTGGATGTAGCGAATGCCGCCGTGAACCATCTTGAAGGAATTGGCCGACGCGGCGGCGCAGAAGTCGTTCTTTTCGATGAGGGCCACCGAAAGCCCACGGAGGACAGCGTCCCAGGCGGCACAGATTCCGAAAATGCCGCCGCCAATGACAACGAGGTCGAATTCAGTTTGTTCCAAAGATGTGATGTCTCGATTCATTTTTTGGTCTCAAACCTCGCTGTGTACGCACGTATCGGCGACTTCGCCCATGCGCCGAAACGCCACCAATGCTATCCATTACCCGAGTCGTTTTGCGACGAACGACCGCACTCCCGAGATGAATGGATCATGGAGAAAACTTCCGCGTCCGATGATTCTCCTTCCCGATCACATGTTATGGTTGAACGCTTAAATTTCGGTTCTTTTGCTTCCGAAGAAACTCTGTACGCACCGTGACATACGAGTTTACTTGCGCGTTGGTTCTCAAATCGAGCAGTATAATTTAACATAGCAAAGTAAAAATAACATAAAATATCGGAAAAATCAAGTAAGTACTCTCGGGGAACTGGAGTCAACACTAGTGCGCGGGAGCGCGGTTTAGTGCAATCAAGCTAGTGCCTGTTTGGGGTGTGGGTGCGCTCTTGGACGGATTTACTTTCTATTTCTTGGAAGTGGCGGGATTTGGTGTGATCGATGCATTCTCGTGCTTGCCTCAACTAGGCGACTTGCAGGAAGCGGCGATTTTCTTCGTGAACAGCTTGTTCGATTTGCCGTAGAGAACAAAAGCGGCACGGAAGAATATGCCGAACGCCGTCGCCGCGCCCCAAGCCACGTAGTTGAACGGATTTTTGTAGAAGACATAAAGATTGAGCGGAAATACGCGCACGTCTTTAAAGTCGAAGTGCTCGAGGACTTGCTTGAATGTGTATTCGGTAAATGTGTTGTAGTGGTCGAAGTTTTGCGCCAGTGCTTCCGCGCCGGTGATGGGGTTGGCGCCGTTGAGGGCGTGCGTGACGAGGGTGCCGTTGGGCGTGAGGCTTTCGCGCACCAGACGCAAGAACATGAAAATTTCGTCCTTGGTCAGATGGTTGACCTCTTGCTCGCAGACGATGACGTCGAATGCCCGCTTGTTTTCCGCGAGAAACGGAAACGCGCGCTCGGTGCGGCAGTCCAGGCCCTTGGCTTGGCCGTGTTGGACCTTGTCCGCGAACGAGTCGATGCCGATCACGTTCTGATACCCGGCCCTGTTCAACATGTTCACGAAATAACCGGGGCCGCAACTGATCACGAGAATCCGAGCGCCACGGTCTTCCGGGATGTGGGAGAGGTAGTTGCAGCGATAGAATTGCTCAAACTTGGTGTACCCGGACTCGACATCCTCCGGGCCTTCCCAAAATGAATCGAACGGCTCGATCTGTGCGGCCAAGTCCATGGTCGCCGCTTGATCGAGGGGGGTGATGTTGTGCTGCTGCATGGTGGCCTCTACCAGGAAACTCGACCGGAATGTACTTGTTGATTTCGCGGTATTTATAAACGTTATAAGGTTTTGTGATTGTTCGATTGGCTCACTTACGCACTGTTATCGATCGTTGACGGTCAAAGCCGATTGAGTGCGCGAAGCTTGCCGAAATGTCATTCCCGAAATGTTGCTGTCTGCAAATGTTGCCTCATTCAGAAACGTCGTAGCCACTTGCGGTCAAAAATCTTGCAGAATTCCAATCAGGGCGCAAGCACAACCTGTAGTGGATATAGCCACATTTTTTTTGTGCATAGCACCACTGAAGTGCGTGCCGTACGATTACATGACCCCATAGTAGTACAAACGTGTGTGGAATTCTATAGCTTGAGTGTAATTTGGGCCCGTAAAACCTGCTCCCGGCTTACGGGAGATCGGAATTGCGGGCTGGCGCGGCTAACCATCGCCGCCTATTTCCGATAACGTGTAAACTTGCGCGCGCCGATCATGAGCGCTTTTGGCACGGAGGAGGTCAAACGAATCGCGAGTCATCACAAAAAGTTCATGATTCTGGAATGACTTCAGTGAGTTTCGATCTGAAACCCAGTGGTGATTTTGCCAATGGAGATTTGAATGGATGGGGTTTTCAATTGACGATGCGCTCAGAGATTGTACCGAGTTGGATTCGCCTCGGCGCCCGCGCGGCTTTCTTTGTCGGCCTCTGCGTCGTCGTTTACTTGTCGCTCATATCCGCCGATTGGATCCCTTTCAGCGACATTTCCGACAAGCTCAAGCATGGCGGCGCGTACCTGGTGTTGACCCTGAGCGGTGCGT
>JAHCKI010000002.1 GCA_026125865.1 Rhodospirillales bacterium | reverse complement strand
TCGGCGACGGTCGTTATCGATGGTCCGCGCTTACGTCAAGGCGGTACCCATGCCATTTGGGTTCACGGTGGCCGTGTGCGTATCAAAAGCGTGAACGGTGAGCGCGGCGACCGCCCTTGGGTCCTGCGAACCGCGGGAAACCGAAAGAAACGTCCCTCGCGAAACCGGACGAAGCATTCCACGCGGTCCCGCTAAAAAAAGCGGCTGATCGTGCCGCTTTTTAGCGGTTTGTTACAGGTACCGGCGATAGAGGCCGACCAAGCGGCCCTGAACCTTGACCTGATCGGGACCGCAGATACGGGTCTCGAAGGCCGGATTGGCGGGTTCGAGGGCGACGGAGTGACCCCGCTTGCGGAAGCGCTTGAGCGTGACCTCCCACTCCTCCAGCTTTTCGTTATGGACCTGGGCGACGACGATCTCACCGTTGTTGGCGGTATCCGCTTGTTGAATGATGGCGATGTCGCCGTCGAGAATCCCGGCCTCGATCATCGAATCCCCATCGACCTCAAGGGCGTAATGGTCGCCCTGGCCGAGTGTACTGGCTGGGATATCGATGCTGGTGGAATGGTCTCTGAGCGCCTCGATGGGGGTGCCCGCAGCAATGCGTCCGTACAAAGGCAATTGCACCGCATTCGCCGCTGCCGCGGCATGGGAACCCGGTAACCGGAAATCGGCCCTTATCACGTTGGGGGCGAATGGTTCCGCCGAGGAGCGTCGGCTGCGTCGTGATTGTGGCGGCGAATTTTCCGGCAGTCGAATGATTTCGAGGGCGCGCGCCCGATGGGGCAGGCGGCGAACGAAACCGCGCTCCTCCAACGCCGTAATAAGGCGATGGATGCCGGATTTCGATCGTAGGCCCAGGGCCTCCTTCATCTCCTCGAATGATGGCGAAATGCCGTCGGACTTCAGGTGGTTATCGATGTACACCAGCAATTCGTATTGCTTTTTCGTCAGCATGGGCGGGAATCCCCGAAGGCGATCCAGCGTCCGTTCCTCCACTCAAACCGGCAGGCACCGAAGCCAACAACACGAAACGCGCCACGGACCTGTGAAAGGCAACAAACGACAGACTCAGCGTTAGGAACAAAACAAAAACTAGGCCAAGTTCTATTTTGGTTCTTTCCGTCAGTCAAGTCCCAAATGGGGCGTTTTTGTGGCGAATAGCGTGGAAAGTGTGAATAAGTTCTAAGACACCGTATATGGAGTGGCCGCCGGCAAAATCACAGCAGCCCTTGGCGAAGCGGAATGATGTCGACGGGTTCGCCTCGGGTGGCGCGTGGCGCGTAGGGCGGGCGGATGACGAGACAATCGGCATTGGTGAAAAGCGCCAGCATGGCGCTGTCCTGGCGCTCGAACGGCGTTGCTGTCAGCTGACCCATGGCTCCGCGCGTGAGGCCGGCACGCAGGTAATCTTGGCGCTCGTCGTTGGGCTTCAGATCACGACCGAGAATCGCAGTCGGCGCGGAGGCCGGAACCGAAAGGCCGAGCATGGTCTCGATCGCCGGTTTCAGAAAGACGATCGAGGAAACGCCCACCGATACGGGATTGCCCGGCATGCCGAGGAAGGGCACCTGCCCGAGTCGCCCAAACAGCAACGGTTTGCCGGGGCGCATGGCGACTTTGTAGAAGCCCACATCCAGGTCTTGATCGCCCAATACCCTGCCCACCAGATCATGGTCGCCCACCGATACGCCGCCGGTGGTGACGAGCAGGTCGGCGCCGCGGCTGGCCTCGATCACGGCTCGCAACTGTGCTTCGTCATCGCGGGCGATGCCGAGGTTGAGCGGTTCGGCGCCGAGTGCGGTGATGCCGGCGTTGAGTGTGATGCTGTTGGAGCTGATGATTTGGCTGGGGCCCAGCGGATCGCCCGGCATTACCACTTCGTCGCCGGTGGCGATGAAGGCGATGCGCGGTTTCCGCCGCACCATCAACCAGGGCACGTTCATGGCGGCGGCGAGGCCGAGGTCGCGGGCCGTGAGCGGGCGGCCGGCGTGCAACAACACCTCACCGGTTTGAAAGTCCATGCCGGCGGTACGAATCCAACGGCCGGGAGTCGCGGGTTCGTGGATGGTCAGGGTGTCGCCCTGGCGCTTGGTGACTTCCTGAATGATGATGGCGTCCGCGCCTTCCGGGACCGGTGCGCCCGTCGAAATACGAACGGTTTCGCCCGCGCCGACCCGGCCGGTAAACGCCGATCCGGCCGCCGATTCGCCGACTATTCGGAGCACCGCCGGGGCGGTGGTCGCATCGGATACGCGCACGGCGTATCCGTCCATGGCCGAAACATCGAGCGGCGGCTGCGTGATCCTTGCGGCGATATCCTCGGCCAGCACCCGACCCAGCGCCCGCTCCAGGCTCACCTGTTCCGCCGGTAACGTCCGGAAAGCGCTCAATACCTTAGTGACGGCGTCGGCGACGGAAATCATCACACGTCATCCGCCGTGAACGTTCCGGAGGCGCCGCCGGCTTTGTGAACAAGCCGCAGGTCGGTGATACGCATTCCCCTATCCATGGCCTTGCACATGTCATAGACGGTGAGGGCCGCCACCGACGCGGCCGTCAACGCCTCCATTTCCACCCCGGTGCGCCCCTTCAGCTTACAAGTGGCGGTGATGTCGACGGCGGATCTCGAAACGTCGCAGTCCAGGGTGACCGTCACCTTGGTCAATGCCAGCGGATGGCACAATGGGATCAAGTCCGGCGTTCGTTTGGCCGCCATGATGCCGGCGATCTGGGCGACGCCGAGCACGTCGCCCTTCCTGGCACGGCCGACTCGGATCGTTTCCAATGTATCGGGCCGCATCAGGACCGACGCCTTGGCCGTGGCCGTGCGCGCGGTGATGTCCTTGTCGGAGACGTCAACCATCACCGCGTTGCCATCGGTGTCTATGTGCGTGAGGCCCACTCCGTTCGGTCGTGCCATGTCCTTGACGCCGTCACCGTGGCGAATACCGCGGCCAAGAATAATTGGGGTCAACAAATGTCGTCGCGAACCTTATCAGCGGCCGCGTACCCCCGCAAGGCGGCGTCCTGATCGTCGTTGACGCGAGCCGCACGATAATGGGGCGAGAGACCGTACCGGAGTTTCGTCTCGCTATTCTCGCTGCCCCGTTCTTGCGGCGGCACGATGCCAAAATAGTAAAAGATTGCGTTCTCGATAGCGCTGTAAAGGCCGCAAACCGTGTTCAAGTAAGCTGAAAACAGGTACATGTATATATTCCTATATTATGGAGAAGCGACATCGTTCGCCGATGTCATCAAGCGACGCGCGGCGGTCGCCCTATGGGTAAATAGAGAGGAGTGGTTCGATCGGCTCAGGCCGCCGCGGGCGGACTGGTCGTGGCGTTGTCGTTGTCGGCCAGTGGCCGCCGGGTATCCATCGTTAACCCGTCGCGACAAAATTTAAGCTCGATTACAAAGTTATCCAAGACGTTCCGGCTGTTGTCCCGCACGGCGACGGGGCGAACGGGCGCAATTCGCGGGTGGGAAAAGGCCCGAGCAGAAGGCGAAAGAGTTAGGAGTCGGAGCGATGGAAGCTCAGACTTCGGGATCGGCGGTGTAGACCTTGGCATGACTATTCCCGTTGTTCATCCAAAACATGAAAATGAACATATGAGGAACATTTGCGCACGTCAAGGTATAATTACCTAGGAAATTATACATTTTCGATTTGATGGACGGGTGATCTGTCGGGAAACGAGCGATCCGCACCCTCCCGGGGTCATCGGCGGAACAGGGCGGCCAGTTCCAGGTGTGGGGACCACAGGAACTGGTCGATGGGGGTGATGCGCTTCAAGGTGTATCCGCCCGAGGCGAGAATGCGGGCATCGCGAGCGAACGTATCCGGGTTGCACGACACGGCGATGACCAGGGGCACCGATGACTGCGCGATCTGTTCCGCCTGGGTGCGGGCGCCGGCGCGCGGCGGATCGAAGACAATGGCTTGGAAGATGCTCAATTCGCCGGGCGTCAACGGGCGCGCGAACAGGTCCCGCTGAACGCTTGTCACATGGGGGAATGCGCGGCTCGCGATCGATAGCGCGCTTACCGCCTTGCAGTCGGAATCAATGGCATGAACGCCTATTCCGACGTTCGCTAGGGGGAGGGTGAAAGTCCCGGCGCCTGCGAACAGGTCTGCGACCTTTGTCTTCGGTGATGGTCCTCTGCATATCGCGTCTCGAACGGCGTTCACCAATGCCTCTTCGCCGTCAGCGCTGGCCTGCAGAAAGCCGTCCGGCGGAAAGGGAACAAGAACACCGCCGAATTCGATGCTGGCGGCACGGCGTTGCGCGATGGGCTCGGGTGTGCTGGCGGCGGACCAGCGCCACGACAACCGCGCCACGTCGGCGGTTTCGGTGAATTTGGCTAGACGCTCGCGTGTTGTCAGGTCGGGGTCATTGGGCCATTCAAGAACGATGTCGAGCCCCGTTGCGAGAAGCGTCACTGATACGGATAGGCTCTGGCGCGGTGAGAGCAGGTCCGCGAGCAGGTCGCGCAATCGGGGAAGGATCGCCGTGATGTGCGGATGGAGGACGGGACAGTCCGCAAGATCGACGATTTCATGGGACTCTCGGCACTTGAATCCGAGCAGCGGCGGGGTGGAGGGGAGGGCGGGCCTGATCGCCGAGAACACCGCGCGTCGTCGCGCTCGCGGCGGCGTCCTCGCCAACGGGTCCATGGTATAGTCATGGATTCCGGCCCGCGTCAGGGCGATGGTCAATCGCTCATGCTTCCAGCGAACGTACGCGTCGTCATTCAGGTGTTGGAGACGGCATCCACCGCAATCCCCGAAATGCCGGCATGGCGGCTCGGCCCGTTCGGGACCGGGCGAGAGCAGCTCGACGAGGTCGGCCGCGTAGCCGTCAGCACGCTTGGTCGTCGGCCGAGCGCGGACGTAGTCGCCCGGAACCGTGCAAGGAATGTAGAGCCGCCCCCGAGGTCCCTCGGCGATGCCGTCACCCTGCGCCCCCATCCGCGCGACCGTGACACAAACCGGTTCGGCGACCGCTGGCTGCCGTTCAGTCGTTTGACGTTTGCTTCGGCGTGCGCTCCGAAACCTCATTCAACAAACGGCTCGAATTCTGCGCTCGTCATGGGCTCGCGATCGACCAGGGCACCGCTCAACTCGACCAACAAGCGCTGCTTGGATGGAGCCGGAATCGGGTTGAGCCGAACAGCTCTGGCTTCGAGATGGCCTCCCCCATTGGCGATCGGGGTCGCAAGGTCTCGAACGAGGTAACGTGGCGCCCAACCGATCATGACATAGTCAATGGTTTGCACCTGAAGCGCGATATTCGTTGTGGGATTGGTCAGTTCCAGGGCGAGATTCAGACTTGCTCCTGGCTCAATCCTCTCAAGGCGCCTTTGAGCATGGGGAGATAGATGGCTCCAGCCGTGTAAAAAGAAACGGCACTTCAACGTACCATCCGATTGCCTCACGAGTTTGGGAAATACTTCGAACGCGTCGGTGGCTCGCGCGCCACCACCGACCGCGAGTATCTCAATCGGATCGGCGCCGGTGGACAAATCCAATTGCTTGACGTAGTCCTCGAAGTCGGGTCGACCGGGTGTCATCACCCTGTTTTTGAAAAGCGGAAACAGTTCTCCCGACCGGTAATCACCCGCAAACTCGGGAAAGTCGTCCAATGGCGGGAATCCTGCTTGAAGCCGCGCGTCTTCAGCGCCCCGAATATAGCGAAAACGGTATAAAGGGCGAGACATATCGGCATCCAAGCGCCCGATCGGGAACCATCGCCGGCTCGCGGCTTGATCCTGCCAGGCGAGAAAAAGCGTCTTGGCTGTCATCGACCAATCTTCCTAAACTCTTGCACAGCATAGCACATGAGTTCGTAAGCGAAACGGCGCGCCGTCGAGGTCATCCACTCTGTCGGGATTCGATTGATGATGTCTTCGAGAATAGTAGGCTTCAGTTTCCTCGCCTTTTCAAGCCCGGGCTCAAAGATCTCCGGATAGGTGGCAGCAGCTCGACGCACCAACTCAATCGGGCTGACACCGTGGCGAACTTGCTCCGACCAGTAGATTCCGCCACGTCCGTTTTCGGCGTAGTCACCAACGCGATTATCCGCGAGAAGCGCATTTCGGCTTTTTGGCTTGCCGGAATCCACCAACTCCCGTCCTAGCGACGAGGCGTGATCAAAAGACGGTGCAATGATGCGAAGATAGTCGACGCCAAACAATCGGCGGGATCGTTCGCGCAAATGAAGTGACCCGAGGATCTGAATTACACCCCAGTTTTCGTGGTGCCGGTCGGTGTTGCCGATCAGGGCATCAAGAATAAGATACTCGCCAAATCTGCATTTCGCGCGTTCAATCGCGAGGGGGTGTCGAAAGACCTTTTCTTGCGCCAGCCAAATGTTTGCGAGCGTGTGATCTGAGTTTCGAAATCGCCGTTCCGGTTCGTATCCAAGGACTTTCCCTGCGAGGATCTGGTTACCATGAATCAGCTCCCGGGCGCCTCGCACGAAGGATAACGTTGTTGATCCAACGATATCCTCGTAGCAAGCTAATTCGACGGTCGCATGTGGAATTCGCAGAGATGCGGCGACTTCTGCCGCAATTTTTTCCGCCCAATGTTCCCCGGTCGACTTACGGGGATACTTGAACAGCCACTCGTCTTGGCTGTGAGGTTGCCGGTACCAGAACTTTTGTTTGCTGCCGAGTGCTTCGGGCTCCAAAATCCATTCGGGAGCCACGTCGACAATCCTATATGGTTCGCGGGGCGCTGACTGGTCGGCCATCGCCGCATCGCCGTCAATCTAAAAATCGTCGGCGCGCTTCGGCGGCGGCGGCGCGGACGTTGGCGGGGGCGGTGCCGCCTTCGCTGGTGCGGCTGGCGACGGAATGGCCGAGGGCGAGGACTTCGTACACTTCCTCGGTCAGCGATGCATCTACCGACTGCAATACCCAGAGCGGCAGGGCTTCCAACGGGCATTCCAACTCCTCGGCCTTCTTGACCAGGGCGCCGACCAAGTGGTGGGCCTGACGGAACGGCAGTCCCCGCACCCGCACCAGCCAGTCGGCGAGGTCGGTGGCGGTGGTGAAGCCCTCGGCCGCCGCCGCGTACATGCGATCGGTGTCGAATGTGGCGCCTTCGATCATTCCGGTCATCGCCGCGACGCCCAGATCCAGCGTGTCGGCGGCGTCGAATACCGGTTCCTTGTCCTCCTGCATGTCCTTGGCGTAGGCGAGGGGCAGCCCCTTGATCACCACCAGGATACCAATCAGGGCACCGACCACCCGTCCCGACTTGGCGCGGATCAGCTCGGCCGCGTCCGGATTGCGTTTTTGCGGCATGATGGAGCTGCCGGTGGCGAACGCGTCCGGAAGCCGCAGGAAGGCAAAGCGCTCGGAACTCCACAGCACCATTTCCTCGGCGAGGCGCGACAGATGCACGGCGAGAATGGACCCCGCGCTCAAAAATTCCAGCACGAAATCCCGGTCCGACACAGCGTCAAGGGAGTTGGCGCACGGCTGCGTGAATCCCAACGCCGATGAAGTCATGCGGCGATCGATGGGAAAGGCGGTGCCGGCCAGCGCCGCCGCGCCCAACGGGCATTCGTTGAGGCGGCGGCGGGCATCGGCGAGCCGCCCGCGATCGCGGCCGAGCATCTCCACATAGGCCAGTAAATGGTGTCCCAACGTCACCGGCTGTGCCGCCTGCAGATGGGTGAACCCGGGCATGATGGCGTCGGCGTGCGCCTCCGCCTTGTCGATCAATGCCCGCTGCAGCACCTTCAGGCCGTCATCGACGCGATCAATGGCGTCCCGTAGCCACAACCGCAGGTCCGTGGCCACCTGGTCATTGCGCGATCGCGCGGTATGCAGGCGGCCGGCGGCTTCGCCGATCAGCTCGGCGAGACGCGACTCTACGTTCATGTGTACGTCTTCAAGAGCGCGGCGGAAGGTGAAATCCCCGCTCTCGATTTCGCTCAGCACCGCGTCGAGGCCTTGGAGGATGGCGTCGCCGTCGGCTTGCGATATGATACCCTGGTGCACCAGCATGGTACAGTGGGCCTTGGAGCCGGCGATGTCATGGGCGAACAGGCGCCGGTCGAAGTCGACGGAGGCGTTGATCTCCTCCATGATCGCAGATGGGCCCGTCTCGAACCGGCCGCCCCAGATCGAACTGGTGTGCGTTGTTGGTTTTTCGGTCACTGATGCCTCGCGCAGCGTGGGAAAAGAACAAGGGAACATAACAAGAGAATAAAATGATAGTGCAGAAACCATGCGGACTTCGCGCCGTCGCCCTTGGGTGCCTGCTTTTGGCGATTGTGACGATAACCGGCGGCCAGGCAAGCGCCGATACATGCGGAAGTGCGCCCAACAGCCTCGGCAAGTTCGAGACGGCTTCCGATGGCGCCACGGTGCCGGGGGAACCGTTCCTGGATGGCGACGGCAATGGGCGTACGTTGGCGGACGAGAGCGGATATGGGCTCGTCGTCAATTTTTGGGCGACATGGTGCCCGCCGTGCGTCAAGGAGATGCCCGCTCTCGACCAACTCGGCGCCGAGCTGGACGAGGCGGAGATCAAGGTCATGGCGGTGTCGGAGGACTTCAAGGGGGCGGAGGCGGTTCGCGAGTTCTATGACCGCAACGCCATCGAAAACCTGGAGGTTCTGGTCGATACGCACGGCCGTCTGGCCAAAGCTTTCGGGGTTCAGGGGTTGCCGAGCACCATCCTCATTGATCATACCGGTCGGGAAGTGGGCCGCGTGACCGGGATCGCGGCGTGGGATGATCCCGCGACCGTCCGTTTTCTGACGGACTGCCTGGGACCCGGCGACTGATGGGAGGATAGGGGCCGATGTCGGATTTGGAGAGGCCCCGCCTGCGCATAGCCACCTTCAACGTCGAAAATCTGGGCGATACCACGGATGGGGGAATCGGTCTGGAAGAGCGAATCCGGCTCCTGCGGCCACAGGTGCAGCGACTGCGCACGGATGTCCTGTGCCTGCAGGAGGTGGACGGCCAGATCGACGCCGAAAGCGGCGAGCGGGGGCTGCTGGCCTTGGACGCGCTGCTGGCCGATACGCCCTATGAATCGTTTCATCGCGCCACCTCGGTCAGCCGCTCGAAGGGAACGCCGCGCGACAAGCACAATCTCGTCATCCTTACGCGCTATCCCGTGGTCGACCATCGCCAGATCTTTCACGACCTGGTGGCGCCGCCGTTTTTTTCCTCGGCGGTCCGCGACCCGGACAAGAACGCGCCAAGTATCATCGAATGGGATCGACCCGTCCTCCACGCCGCCATGCGCCTGGACGGCGGCCGCATTCTGCATGTTGTCAATATTCACCTTCGGGCGCCGCGCGCGGCGTTCATCCCCGGTCAAAAAACCGGGCGCGGCGTCTGGCGCACCATGTCCGGCTGGGCGGAAGGGTTCTTTCTGGCGGCAGTGAAGCGCGCCGGACAAGCGTTGGAAACACGGCTGTACCTGGACCGTATCCTGAACGAGGACGCGGATGCCCTGATTGTCGTCGCCGGTGATTTCAATGCCGATACCCACGAAGTGCCGGTGCGCACCATCCGCGGCGATGAGGAGGACGCCGGCAATCCGCGGCTGGCCATGCGGACACTGGTGCCAGTGGAACGCGGCCTGGCCGATTCGCGCCGTTTCTCCGTGGTTCACCACGGCCGACCGCAAATGCTCGACCACATCCTGGTGACGCGACCGCTACTTGGTTGGCTGCATTCTGTGGAAGTCCACAACGAGGCCCTCGGCGACGAATTGATCACCGCGCGCGCCGTCCGCGGCTCGCCGGAATCGTTCCACGCGCCGGTGGTGGCCGAGTTTCTGATGGACGGCGCTACGCCCCAAGCCGCCGTCCCGTAAGGATTGCCGCGTCGCTTACGACGCCGGATACGTGACCTTGTCCTTCGGTTGATTCGAATCAGCCGACCAACGGCTTAGGTGCCGCGTCCCACCATCAAGCGTTTCAGGTCGCGAAGCGCGCTGTCGACCAGTCGATCGCCGGTGGGTGAGCCGATGCCGCCCTCGTTGATGGAGCGTTCGAGCTTGAGCAGGATTTCTTCGTAGCTGATCGCCGGCGTGCGCGACATTTGCACGATCAAGGCTTTCCAACGGGTGTCGAATCCGGCTTCGTCCCGTTGCCAGTCGTAGACGCCCCGTTCCCGCTCCCATTGTTCGATCTCACGATGCAGGAGTTCAATCTTGTTGTGAATTACCGGGATGCTGTTGGTTGTCAGATCGGCGTGTTCTTTCGGAGACTCGCCATTTTTTCCGCCGTTTTTGTCCAAGTGATCGTCGTTGTTGGTCACTTTGTTGTTCTCCTGATTCATTGTGCGACCAAGGATTGCAATCAGGACTATAAAAATTGTGGAAAATCCCAACAATGCCCGTTTGGGTGGTATTTCGCGATAAAGTGGCGGTGGCGATCGAAAGGCCGGGGCAGGGGACGCGGACGGCGGCGGCGCGGGGACGCCCGAAAGCGATGAGGCTGGGGTCCATGACCCGATTGCGGTCGGCTCGCACCTTGCGTAAGCTGACAACCGCTCAAGAGATTGCGACGGAAATGGTCGCGGTGAAGGGAGAGGCGCATGGCGACAAGCTGGCGATGGCCGACAATGGTGATCGTCCTCGCGTTATTGGGGGCGTGTAGTAGCGACGAACCGGTTCGCTGGAATCCAAAGGTGAATTGGGAGAACCCCGGTGTGTCGGAGACGCAGCAGGACCTGTTGCGGGAGGAGTGCGCCCGTCTCGCCATGGAACGCGCCGAGAAGGATTACGCGCTCGGTCAGCCGGACATGGGCGCACAATACGGCCGCGCTACCAGCTATCGCGACAGTGTCGATCGCTATGACGCCCGAAAATACGAGCGCCAGCTCTTCGACCGCTGCATGCGCCAAAGCGGCTTCCGCGAAGCCACCCCCGCAACCGCGACCCCCGCAGAACCCCCACCACCGACCCAATCACCGAAGAAATAGGGGGCGTTCGGTTGGAGCAGGGGGGGCTCCCGCTGACGCTAGAGCAAAATGCGATCAAGTCGAGTCACCTGATCGCATGAATTTGCTCTAGATTCTAAAGATATAGAGCGCGACCACGCGATCAGATTGACCCGATCTGATCGCGCCGCGCTCTAGCCCCATGAACGAATAAGCGTTTTCGCGCCCTTCGCGGGCGCGCTGGCTAAACGTGTACAACCGCGCCAGTTTTGTGACTGAATTGGGTGAATAGCGTTTGGTGTAATTCGCTGGAAAGCAATCAACGGGCAGCGCGGTGTTTTGAGAGCGCCGCCCGTTGATTGGAACCGAAACTATTCGGAATCACCGCTACCCAGCCACTTGTAGATGAAGCCGCCGATGACGCCGCCGACCAATGGCGCCACCCAGAACAGCCATAACTGCGCCAGCGCCCAACCGCCGACGAATAGCGCCTGACCGGTGCTGCGGGCCGGATTGACCGAGGTGTTGGTCACCGGAATGCTGATCAGGTGGATCAGGGTCAGAGCCAGACCGATGGCGATGGGCGCGAAGCCCGCCGGCGCCCGCGAATCGGTCGAGCCGAGAATGATGATCAGGAAGAAGGCCGTCAGCACGATCTCGATGAGCAGGCCGGACATCATGGAATAGCCGTCCGGCGAGTGCTCGCCATATCCGTTGGACGCGAAGCCGCCGGCGAGGTCGAAGCCCGCCTTGCCGCTGGCGATGAGGTAGAGTACCGCCGCTGCGGCGATGGCGCCGACCACCTGCGCCGCCCAGTAAGGCAGGATGTCCGATGTGGACAACCGTCCGCCGGCCCAAAGGCCGATGGTGACCGCGGGATTGAAATGGCCGCCGGAAATGTGGCCGACGGCATAAGCCATGGTTAAGACTGTCAACCCGAAGGCCAAGGAAACACCGACAAAGCCGATGCCAAGTTCAGGAAATGCAGCGGCGAGGACGGCGCTGCCGCAACCGCCGAAAACGAGCCAGAATGTCCCGAAGAATTCCGCTCCAACTTTATGGGCAAGCGTCACTTTTTCCTCTCCCTATTATGAGATGAGTACCAATTGTTTGACGATAAACATCAAAATCCGTTCGAGATCTAGAGAGTATTTTGTGACGCATTTGTCCCTCATTGGGTGTGTCACGTTGGAGACCGTGGAACCGATCTTGATCGATGTGTATCGGAATGACCACAGGCGCTACAGAGAAGCTACAATAGGTTGACGAAATCGGCCAACTCTATACCATATACGGCACTACAGTCGATTTTCCTTGTGTGGTGACCGAATGAACGAGCTTGTTCCCGGCGGCATCGAGAGCGTTCGACTCGTTGATGCCCTGTCCCAGCGCTATTTGTCCTATGCGCTGTCGACCATCGTTTCCCGCTCGCTGCCTGACGTTCGCGACGGCCTCAAGCCGGTGCACCGGCGGCTGTTGCACGCCATGCGCCAGCTCCGCCTTGATCCCGACGCCGGGTTCAAGAAATGCGCCCGAGTCGTCGGCGATGTCATCGGCAAGTTCCACCCCCACGGCGACGCCGCCGTCTATGACGCGCTGGTGCGTCTGGCCCAGGACTTCGCCGTGCGCTACCCGCTGGTGGACGGCCAGGGCAACTTCGGCAATGTGGACGGCGACAACGCCGCCGCCATGCGATACACCGAGGCCCGCCTCACCGCGGTGGCGCAGATGCTACTGGAGGGCATCGACGAGGACGCCGTTGATTTCCGCTCCACCTACGACGGCGAGGATACCGAGCCGGTGGTGCTGCCGGGGCGCGTCCCCAACCTGCTTGCCAACGGCGCGACGGGTATCGCCGTCGGCATGGCGACCAACATTCCCCCCCACAACATCGCCGAACTCTGCGATGCGCTGCGCCACCTGATCAAGCGTCCGGACGCCGCCATCGAAACCCTGGTCGGTTTCGTGCAGGGTCCGGACTTCCCGACCGGCGGCATCCTCACCGAATCGACCGAGACCATTGTCGAGGCGTATCGGACGGGTCGCGGCTCGTTCCGGATCAGGGCCCGCTGGCATGTTGAAAAGGCCGGCCACGGCACCTGGCACATTGTCGTCACCGAGATTCCCTATCAGGTTCAGAAGTCGCGCCTGATCGAGAAGATCGCCGAGTTGATCACCGCCCGCCGCCTGCCGCTTTTGGACGACGTGCGCGACGAATCGACCGAGGAAGTGCGCATCGTCCTCGAACCCAAAAGCCGCAGCGTCGAGCCGGCGGCGCTCATGGAGCAACTGTATCGACTGAGCGACCTGGAATCCCGCTTCGGCCTCAACATGAACGTACTGGACGGCGGCATCGAGCCCAAGGTGATGAACCTGCGCGAGGTGTTGCAGGCGTTTCTCGATCATCGCCATGAGGTGTTGATCCGCCGCAGCCGACATCGTCTTGCGAAAATCGAGCGGCGTCTGGAGATCCTCGACGGCTTTCTCGTCGCCTACCTCAACCTGGACGAGGTGATCCGCATCGTTCGCGAGGAGGACGATCCCAAGGCGGTGTTGATGGTGCGCTTCGACCTCACCGAGTTGCAGGCCGAGTCCATCCTCAACATGCGGCTTCGCCAGTTGCGCAAACTGGAGGAGATCGAAATCCGCAAGGAACACCAGACCCTGTCCGCCGAGCGCGCTGACCTACAAATCCTGCTCGGCGACGAAGGCAAGCGCTGGCAGGCCATCGCGTCCGATATCGCCGAGTTGAAGAAGGTCTTCGCCCCCAACACCGACCTCGGTCGCCGCCGTACCGGCATCGAAGGCCCGCCGACGGCGACATCGATCGCCGTCGAGGCGATGATCGAGCGTGAGCCGGTAACCGTACTGTGCTCGGAGAAGGGCTGGATCCGGGCCATGAAGGGACATGTCGGCGACCTCTCCAAGGTGACCTACAAGGAGGGGGACCGCGGCCGCTTCGTGGTTCCGGCCCAGACTACCGACAAGCTGCTGTGCCTCGCCACCAACGGCCGTTTCTATACCATCGGCTGTGATCGGTTGCCGGGCGGCCGCGGTCAGGGCGAGCCGCTGCGGTTGATGATCGATTTGCCCGACAAGCACGAACCGGTGGCGCTGTTCGTACACCAACCGGGGCGCCGCCTGCTCGTCGCCTCCGACCGGGGCCGGGGGTTCGTGGTCGAGGAAAACGAGGTCATCGCCCAGACCCGCAACGGTAAGCAGGTCCTGAACGTGTCCGCCAACGAAGAAGCGGCGTGCTGTACTTTCATCGGCGCCGATGACGACGCCGTCGCCATCATCGGCGCCAATCGAAAACTCCTGGTATTCGGCCTCGACGAGGTGCCGGTGATGGCGCGCGGCAAGGGCGTGATCCTGCAGCGCTATGCCAAGGGCGAGTTGTCCGACCTGGTGACCTTCAACCGCGCGACGGGATTGTCATGGCGATCCGGCGGTGGCATGCGCACCGAAACGAACCTGGACGCCTGGATCGGCAAACGCGGCCAATCCGGCCAAAAGCCCCCCCGCGGGTTCCCCCTCGCGAATCGCTTTGGGTAAGAGCCTGCCGGATCAATTGTTCAAGATCAATTGCTGATGATGTTGACGGTAGAGTGTAAGACAAGCATGCAGAAGAAGGAGATCGAGCAACATGAGCGAACGCGTGCCGAGATTGCAAAACGATGAGGACGCGGAGAGCTTTCTCGATCAGGATCTGAGCAAATATCTCGATCCGGCCGACATGCAGCGTCTTCATTTCAAAGCGGAGCCCAAGGACAGGGAGCGCGGTGCCGAGTTCACGTGAACCATCGGACCTGACAAAGACCAGGAAACCGCGCAAGATTACGGCGCAATCCCTTGAGAATGCCGCGCTTTTCTATGTGCAGCGTTTCGCCACGTCGGCGGAGAACCTGCGCCGGGTGCTGATGCGACGCGTCGAGCGGTCGGCCAGGGTTCATGACACGGATCGGGAGGAGGGTGCGGCGATCGTCGATGGGCTGATCGACCGTTATCGTCGCTCCGGTCTTCTCGACGATGGCGGTTATGCGGAAGCTCGGGTCGGCACCCTGCATCGGCGCGGTGTGCCGACCCAAGGCATACGCACGCGCTTGCGACAAAAAGGCGTCGGCGAAGACCATATCGAAACAGCGTTGTCCAAGCTCGCCGACGAGGTGGACGATACCGATTTGGCCGCGGCTGTGAACCTGGCGCGCCGCCGCCGCCTCGGGCCATTCCGACCTCCCGCCCAACGCGCCGACATGCGCGACAGGGACTTGGCGTCCCTGGGTCGCGCGGGGTTTTCATGGGATCTCGCCCGTCGCATCGTCGATGCCGAGAGCGTGGACGATCTGCTGTAGTGAATCCCCATGAAAACGGCTACCTGTTTCGGTGTGCTTGCATGACATAGGGAGGACACCACCATGACCGTCACGATCTACCACAATCCGCGATGCAGCAAATCTCGCGCAACCCTGGCGCTGCTTCAGGACAAGGGCGTCGAACCGACGATTGTCGAGTACCTGAAGGACCCGCCCAGCGCCGAACAGCTTAAAGGGATCATCGGCAAGCTCGGCATGGGACCGCGCGAGCTGATGCGCAAGAAGGAAAGCAAGGAGGCCGGCCTTGATGATCCGACGCTCGACGACGACGCCTTGATCCAAGGGATGGTCGCCAACCCTATCGTCATCGAGCGCCCCATCGTCGTCAGCGGCGACCGAGCGCGCCTCGGCCGCCCACCGGAATCGGTTCTGGAGATCGTTTGAGACAATCGAACAGATCGAACCCTTCGGATCGCTCCAATTCGCCGGGGATGGATCAGAAACCGAAGAGGACGATCTTGCCCTTGGCCATTCCGGTCTCGATCTGGCGGTGGGCCTCACGCAGGGTGGCGGCGTTGATGGGGGATATGACCTCGGACAACGTGGTGCGGATGCGGCCCGCGTCGATCTCGCCCGCGACCCACGACAGCAGTTTGTGCTGTTCGATCATGTCGGGCGTCCGGTGCATGGCGCGGGTGAACATGAATTCCCAGTGCACGCTCGCCGCCTTTGATTTCATGCCTTCCATCGGCATGGGAAGGTTGGTGGCGTCGATGGTCACGATTCCGCCTTGGGGACGAATGAGCTCGACCGCCGTTGCCCAGTGCCGCATGTCGTTGAAGATGGCGATATGGTCAATATGGGCGAACCCCAGGCTCCGCGCCTCGGCCACCATGTCGCCGCGGTGATCGATGACGTGATCAGCGCCTAGTTTCTTGACCCAAGCGGTGGTTTCCGGTCGCGACGCCGTCGCGATGACGACGAGGCCGGCCAGTTTGGCGAGTTGAATGCCGATCGATCCGACGCCACCGGCGGCGCCGATGATCAGAAGAGTTTCGCCTCGGTTTCCGCCGTCCCGATCGATCCCGAGCCGGTCGAAGAAGGACTCGTACGCCGTGATCGTCGTCAACGGTAACGCTGCCGATTCGGTGAAGGAGAGGGACTTGGGCTTGACGCCGACGATGCGTTCGTCAACCAGTTGGTATTCGGCGTTGCAGCCCGGTCGCGTGATGTCGCCGGCGTAGTAGATCTCATCGCCGGGCGTGAACAACGTGACGTCTGGCCCCACGGCCTCGACGACGCCGCTGGCATCCCAGCCGATGATGCGCGGCGGATCTTCCGTGGAACCACCGCCTATACGCCCGGCACGGACCTTCACGTCGACGGGGTTGACCGCGATGGCCTTGATGGCGACGAGGATGTCGCGGCCGCTGGGCTCCGGCTTTGCCGTTTCGAAATCGACGAGCGCGTTCGCATTCTCGATGGGAAGGTAATCGACGATGCCGATCGCTTTCATGCGTTTTGCTCCTGTTGGAACCTTCGGTTGCAGGTGTAAGCCGACACCGGCATCGCGCTCAAGTCCCCATGGTATATCCGGCATTTTCTGGCCGAGGGGCTTTGCTCCCGGCGTTGAGAATGTATGCGGGTAAAAGCAATTGGTGCTCTCGTGATAGTAGATTTACCATTGTGAAATTTCGATAATTTGTGAAATTTAAACATAGAATGCTCTTAAACGTTGTGTTGTTGGAGGAAGGGCCCTATATGGGGTATTTCCGATCCATGGCTTAACCGGAGGTGAAAATGCCACGACTAAAAACGTTTGTGATGGGTACAGATGAAAATGATGAATTCCTGATCGAAGACCTCGATCCAAACGGGTCAAAAACGATTATTGTTAAATTATTCCATGGTGACGATAGCATCTCCTTCGAAGAGGACCTGGCTGTGGCCAGGGTATTGGGCGGCTCGGGAAACGACTCCATTTTCGGTACGGAATTTGACGATCGTCTGAACGGAAACAACGGGAACGACGACGTGTTCGGCGGAAATGGCGATGACACGATCATCGGCGGTCGCGACGACGATGTTCTCAGAGGCGAGGCCGGTGACGATCTTATAAGGGGCGGACAGGGCAGTGATCGTTTGTTGGGCGGTGACGGCGATGACCGGTTGTTTGGAGGCGGCGGCGACGACTTCCTCGACGGTGGTGTCGGCGACGATACCCTGAAGGGCGGTTCCGGGAACGATACGATCCGGGCCAACGACGGCGACGACGTGGCCGAGGGCGGCCAAGGAAATGACGTTTTCCACCTTGATGACCATGACGGGTTTGTCGTCGGTACGACATTCACCATCCGCGATTTCAAACCGGGGCAGGACAAGATCGACCTCACCGACTTGCATGTCAACGGCGGCGCAACAATGGAAGCGCTGGACACCAACACCAATGGGATGTTGGAGAAATACGATGCTCAAGTCAGCATGCAGGGAGGTTTTCTGGTGATCGATCTGGGCGATCAAGCGGGAGGGACGCTATTGGTCCAGGGCCACGACCACCTGTCCAACACAGACATCCTGTTCGCCTCCTAGTCATATCCGGCGCCGGCGTGACGCGTATTGCGGCATAAAGTGATATGGATTGCCACGGCGCTGACGCGCCTCGCAATGACGAGGAATAATGTCCCAGCCGCCATTGCGAGCCGGCGCAGCCGGCGCGGCAATCCATCGACGACGGGCGACAGGGAACGGCTCGGATGCCGGGTGGCCAGATCGTCGGTTATTCCGCCCGCGGGCAGTCCGGCCAGACGCCGTAAGCTCTGTACGACTGCAGCCGCATGGCTTCCTCGGTGCAGCCTGGGGGCGCTTGTACGACGGGGCGATGATCTTGGACACGGACGTCGGGCGCACCTGAATGATGTCACGCACCCGGAAGAGGTCCAGTGGTATGTTTTCACCGACCGCGGCGACCAACTCCGGCAGCAGTTCCCGGTAGCTCTGACCGTTTTCCGGATGGAGGTTCGCCGTGCCGTGTATCTGCGCGCCCTTCTGCGAGAAGATGTCCAGGACGGAGACGCAGACATTTGGGTTCTGCTCGATGTTCCGCCGGCTTCTTGGGGATGCGATGTTTGCGATCAGAACGTCTCCGTCGGAACTCAGGCCGAACATTTCCTTGGGCGAGACCGAGGGTGCATCGGACGAACTTGTAGCAAGCCAGCACAACACTGAGCGCGAAATCAGATTGCGTGTCTCAGTGTCCAGCGTGAATCCGCTCTGCGTCGTTCCGCTCATCTTCCGCTCCTTTTGGACAGTGAGAAAGGGCGGATGAGCCGACAGGCGTGTTCCCCCGAATGGCCATTCTCGGTGTTCCAAGCCTGCACCGAACGCCGACGGCATCCGCAATCTTCGACCAACGGGGACCCGGATCTTGTCGCCGCTGAGCTCGGGGCATAAAGCTTCCGACGGAATATGCCTGTCGGCTATTCCGCCTTACGCGTGCTAAAACCAAATCGCCCCGAGGTCAGTTACAGTCAAGCCGTCTTGGTGGAAGAACAACAGTATCTTTGCATTGCCCAAGCAAAAATTCTAAATCCTGAATCCGTTGGTAAAGTTCTTGATTTTTTTTGTAAAAATATTGATTGTCTTGATATAAAGAGTTGTGGCTAGCATTACACCTATTTAATTCGCCTTGCAAATTCTGATTTTGACTTGCACATGCCCCGATAAGGAAAACTAGCGACAACGAAGCATAAGTGAATGATAAGTGCTCATGCGTCATGGAAATCATACGACCTCAATTTTTGTTTGGAGCAAAATTTCCTCTGGCGTAGAAATGTAAAGCATTTTTTGGCCTGCGCCCGACAACCCATTAAGAATAATTGCCAAATCACTTTTTTGCCTAGGTCGAAGGAGAACTTCCATTTCCCACATCGCTTCAGCTTCTGAGCTAAAAATTCCATATATTGCAACTAGGAGAATTGTTGACCAACTATCAGAATAGGGGTTCTGAAAATGAAGCTCTACAGTTCTTTGCTGCTCTGACCCAAAACGATGCAAAACCGGGATGGGTGGTGGTGTGAGCTGGTTGTTCGACCGAGGAGGTGTCGTATGAGGTGGTGTACTTGAAGGTTTATTGGGTAATGTAGGATTGGGCTCGGGTAACATGGGATCGGGCGGTATCCCCGCTACAGATTTCTTCGCAAAGTCATATATGATGCCACCAACAATCGCTTGTACGAGAAAACTTAAAAATCTTGGATTTGCGGATGCTTGGCAGAAAGGCAGAAAACAACTAGTTGCAGCGAATAAAAAGCTGCGCCGTGTCCATTGGAGTAATTTATCTCTTCTTTGATTTCTCTCGATTCGTAATACGTTAGACTTGGAGTCAAGCGAAAGCGAGTGTCTTGTTAATTGTTGACTCGCCAGAGAGGCAAGGCCACCAAAAGATACCTCGTTCGATCCATCAACGCACAAGGACAATTTGCGCATGAACGAACTCCCCCTCCCGTTTGCGCCATTGTAAGAAATTTTTCTGGTTTTGTGTAGCTATTTGTACTCCCGATTTGGGGTGGATTCCTGCCAGGCAAAGGTGGATGAGAAGCCTTAACGACTAAATCGCCCAAAATAGTCGATCATAGAATACATTTTTAGTAGTGTTTGTGATCAAAATTCTAGCAAAAGTAAAATTAGGGATTTTCGCCCTCACCAAACACTACAACCCCCGCAGCGCCTCCGGCCTCAATAGCGGCGCGCCGAGGCGGGCGGCGGTGATTAGGGCTAGGAGGTAGTCGCGGTCGTCGGGGAGGGTGCCGGCGAGGGGGAGGCAGTTGGAGGCGTGGTTGGAGCGGAAGATCACCGGCGCCGGCGGGTCGAGGTGGGCGAGCAGGCGCTCCTGCTCCGCGATGATGCCGGCGTCGTCCTGCCAGCGGAACGGCGTGCCGGCGCGGGCGAAGCGCGCCATGAAGTCGTTCTCTACCTCGTCTTCCAAGCGCAATTGCAGGGTGGAGAGGTAGGTGGGGGGCGAGGTGTTGACGAGGTCGGCGGTGGCGTCGATATGATCCTGCCATAGGTCGCGGCCACCGAGGCCGAGGATGACGGTCGCCGAAACATCCAGCCCGGCGGCGCGCGCCGCGTCAAGCGCCCGCACCATGGTGTTTGGGGTGGCGCCCTTGCGGATGCGCTTGAGGACGGCGGCCGACCCCGACTCGACCCCCAGGTAGACCAGGGTCAGGCCCTGCTGCCGCAGTCGCGTCAACTCGTCGATGCTCTTGGCATTCAGCGCCAAGGGCGTGCCGTAGACCGAGACTCTCTCAAGGGCCGGAAACGCTGCGGCGAGGCGATCCAGGATTCGGCTGAGGTCGTCGGTCGGCAGCACCAGCGCGTCACCGTCGGCGAGGAACACGCGTTGTGCCTCCGGCCACACCCGTCTGGCGTGATCGATGTCCGCGAACACCGCGTCCAACGGCCGCGCCCGGTAGGTTTTGGACTTGTACATGGAGCAAAACGTGCAGCGGTCGAACGAGCAGCCGATGGTCGCCTGGATGATCAGATTGGCGCCCTCGCTGGGCGGCCGATACAAAGGCATGTCGTAGGTGATGGGCATGGTTCGCATGGCCGGATTGTTTGGTCGTTCCATGATACGGCGAACACATCCCCTGAGCGACGGTTTTAACGCCGTATTAAGCCGATCGCCCTAGGCTGCGCTTTTGAATTGGGCGAACGCCTTTCCTGTCAGTACGGAACAAAGGACACCGATGCGCAAGGGACAGTCGGCAAGGGTCATCGAGGTTTCGAACGAGATGAAGTCGCGGATCGCCAAGGCCGGTCACTGCGCGGTGACGCCGGCCATGATCAAACATGCCGAGAGCGTGCTGGCCGACATGGCGGACGGCTTCGTCGAGCGGGCGCGGCGGTCGTTGCTTCGACTGAACGAGGCCTATGACCGCCTGAGCCGCAAGCCCTCCAATCCGGAGATCCTCGCCGAGATCAACGCCATCTTCTATGACCTGCAGGGGCAAGCCGGCATGTTCGGCTATCCCTTGTTGACCCAGATCAGCCGGCAGATCTGCGGCTTCATCGACAGCGGCCGCGGCAAGGGGCCGATGCAGGTTCATGTGATCAAGCTGCACATCGACGCCGCCGCGCTCATGATGGACAAGGACGAAGCGGAACAGTGCGACGGCGTGGCCGAAGAAGTTCTGTCCGGCCTGAAAAAGGTCATCGAACGCGTAAGATAGGAAAACATTTTTCAAGTATGAGAATGATATGGCGGTGATCGCGTCCGATGCGACTTGCAGGTACTTGGAAACCGTCCGGATCCTTGTCGTTGAACCCAACGATTTCATGCGCACCGTACTCGGTGAGTTGCTGCGATCGTTCGGCGCCATCCATGTCAAGTATTGCTCCAATAGCGAGGCCGCGCTCGCCATCATCTCGCTGTTCTGTCCGGACCTTATCCTGACGGAATGGATGCTGCGCCCGCGCAACGGCGTCGAATTCACCAAACTGGTGCGATCGCAGGATTCGGAACGCGATCGCATTATCCCCATCATCCTGGTGACCGCCTATACGGAGTACGAGCGCATTGTGCAGGCCCGCGACGCCGGCGTGAATGAGGTTGTGGCCAAGCCCCTGTCGGCCAATTCCCTGTTTCGCCGCTTGCAGGAGACCATCGGCAACCCGCGCCCGTTCATCGAGACGGAGACCTATTTCGGGCCGGACCGACGGCGCCGACGTCACGAGGACTACAAGGGCGAGGAGCGGCGTGGTATGCAATCGAGCGATCCCAACCGGCACCTGTCGCAGGACGAGATCGACAGCACCATCGCCGGCGGCCCCATCGACGGCGCCTCCGCAACGGCTTCCGCCAACGCCGTCGCCGACGCCTAAAATTCCCTGGTTCTAGCCATGTAACGAGCGTCGTTCGAACCGGCGCGGGAAAAAATACCAAGGGCGGGTTGGTCTTGCCTCGGGCGTCGGCTATAGTAACGCACCTGCAAAAAGATAGAGCTTGAAGGTTCTCGCAAACAGGGTCCCCGTGAACTGGGCCTCTCGACGACCATTCACGACCCCCAATTTCCCGAGACACACTTTCAGGCCACAACGAGGGAAGGGGAACCGATGCCCGCCTCTGAGCCAGTTCAGACCGTTGTTTCCGATGATTTCGATGCCTGGTTGTTCGACCTCGACGGGATCATCACCGATACCGCCAGCGTCCACGCGTCCGCGTGGAAGAAAATGTTTGATCAATACCTGAAAATGGCCGCCAAGCGCGACGGCATGCCGTTCGAGCCGTTCGAGATCGACCCTGACTATTTTCAGTACGTCGATGGCAAGCCCCGCTACAACGGCGTCGACAGCTTTCTGCGTTCGCGCGGGATAGAACTCGATTGGGGCGACCCGAGCGACGGGCCGGACATGGAAACGGTGTGCGGTCTCGGCAACCGCAAGAACGACATGTTCAACGACGTCCTCAAGGAGGAGGGCGCCGTGGTATTCCAGACGTCGGTCGACCTGGTGAAGGAACTCATCCGACAGGGCAAGCACGTCGCCATCGTCACCTCCAGCAAGAACTGCGACACCGTGCTTGAGGTCGCCGGACTGTCCGGTCTGTTCGAGGCCAAGGTGGACGGCAATGTGGCCGCGGCGCGCGGTCTCAAGGGCAAGCCCGATCCCCATACTTACGAAGAGGCCGCCAAGGACCTGGGCGCCGATATCAAGCGCTCGGTCGTGTTGGAAGATGCCATCTCTGGCGTGGAAGCGGGCCGGGCCGGCGCCTTCGGTCTGGTGATCGGGGTGGCGCGGCATGACGAACCGCAGGCCCTGAAGGACGCCGGCGCCGATATCGTCGTACGCGATCTTGGTGCGATCAAACTAGCGTAACGAAATCAAACGACAATACGAACGAGGAGGGATCATGGCCAAGCATATCGGCGATTTGCCGCATGCGATCACCAATGGCAAAGAGCTGGCGGTTCGGCTGGCGGGCAAGACACCGGCGGTGTTTCTGGACTACGACGGCACACTGACCCCGATCGTCGACCGTCCCGAGGACGCGATCATCTCCGAAAGTATGCGCGATGCCGTGCGCGGCCTCGCCACCCGCTGTCCCGTGTGCGTGGTCAGCGGCCGCGATCGCCCGGTGGTTCAGGAATTGATGGGGCTCGACAATCTGATCGTCGCCGGCAGCCATGGCTTCGACATTTGGAGCCCGACGGGCGGGTCGATCGAGAAAGAACACGGCGGTGAGTTCGCGACGCTGCTAGAAGACGTCAATAAGCAACTGCACGCGGTGATGGATCCCATCGAAGGGGCGCTGGTGGAGCCGAAGAAGACCTCCGTCGCCGCCCACTATAGATTGGTCGCCGAGGACGAACGGCCCAAGGTCAAGGCGATCGTCGACCAGATCCTGGCGGCGCACCCGGACCACCTGAAAGTGACGCCGGGCAAGATGGTTTACGAAATCCAGCCGAAGATCGACTGGGACAAGGGCAAGGCGGTCCTCTATCTGCTCGAGGCGCTCAAGCTCGACCGGGATGACGTCATGCCCATGTATTTCGGCGACGACATCACCGACGAACACGCCTTCGCCGCACTGGAAGGGCGGGGCATCGGCGTTTTCGTAGGCCATGCCGACGACCCGGAAGTCGGCGGCCGCACCACATATGCCGACTTCATCCTGCACACCATGGAAGAGGTGGAGCAGTTCATGGACGGGCTGGCGCGCTGACCCCCATTCGCCGCGCCGTCCCATTCCAGTCCGTAAATTCAAAGAAAACAAGAGGTAACGTCATGTCGACCTGGACCCTCGCCTATGATGCCTTCGTCCCCGAAGAGGAGGGGTTGAGAGAAGCGCTGACCTCCACCGGCAACGGTTATTTCTGTACCCGCGGCACGTGCGAGTGGGCTGACTCGATCATCGATCGGCTCGACGACCCAGGTTGCTACTACCCCGGCACCTATATGCACGGCGGCTTCAACCGCACGACGACGATGATGGGCGGACGCCCGGTGGTCAACGAGGACTTCGTCAACTTGCCGAATTGGTTGCCGATGACGCTCCGGATCGAGGGCGGCGAGCCGTTCTCGCTGGGGACGGCGGAGGTGCTTTCCTACCACCACGAGTTCGACATCCGCCATTGCACGGTCAATCGCACCGTTCGTTTCAAGGATGGTGCGGGACGCGAAACAACGCTGTTCAGTCGTCGCTTCGTCAGCATGGCGAAGAAGCATCTAGCGGCGCTGGAATGGACCATCACCGCGGAAAACTGGTCGGGCAAGGTCGAAGTCATCTCGGCTCTGGAAGGCCGAGTCCACAACTGGGGCGTCGCCCGCTACCGGGAACTGGAAAGCCGTCAGCTCGAGCCGGTTTCCACGGGCGTCGTCGGCGATGACGGCATGTCGCTGTTGGTCCGCACCAATCAATCGAGCATCTATATCGCCGAAGCGGCCCGTACCCGCGTCTTCAAGGGCGGCGAGGCGATGGCCGTCGCGCGCGGCACGCAGCAACAGGACGGCAATATTACACAAACGCTTGCGTTCGACATTGCCGAGGGCGAGCCGGTCGTCGTCGAAAAGCTGTTGGCCTTTTACACGTCGCGGGACAGTGCCATCAGCAAACCGCTGGTCAATGCCGAAACCACCGTCGCCCGGCTGGAAGGTTTCGAGGCCATGTACGCCGAGCATTGGACGGCCTGGGATCACCTGTGGGGAGCCTGCGACATCGAGCTGCCGAAGCAGGATCGGGTGCAGATGATCATCCGCTTCCACATCAATCACATCCTGCAATGCTGCTCGCCCAACACGGTGGATCTCGACGCCGGCGTGCCGGCGCGCGGCCTCAATGGCGAGAGCTATCGCGGCCACATCTTCTGGGACGAACTCTACATCTATCCGTTCATCACCTCGCGCATCCCCGAGATCACCCGCTCGCTGCTGATGTACCGTTATCGTCGCATCGACGAAGCGCGGGCCTTGGCCAAGGCGGCCGGCTATCGCGGCGCCATGTACCCCTGGCAAAGCGGCAGCGACGGCTCGGAAGAAACGCAGGTGGTCCACCTCAATCCAAA
This sequence comes from Rhodospirillales bacterium, assembly GCA_026125865.1. GTDB lineage: Bacteria > Pseudomonadota > Alphaproteobacteria > Rhodospirillales > Defluviicoccaceae > JADJXQ01. The sequence continues at coordinate 1,836 of JAHCKI010000002.1, read as the reverse complement.
GTCGGGGAGTTGGGATCCGGACTTCAGTCACAATCAGCGCCACGTCAACGCCGCCATTTTCTACAATATCTGGCAGTATTTCGAAACGACGGGCGATACGGAGTTCCTGGCTGGGTACGGCGCCGAGATGCTGCTGGAGATCGCACGCTTCTGGGCCAGTATCGCTCACTTCAATGCCGAACGGGACCGCTACGAAATCCACGGCGTCATGGGACCCGACGAGTTCCACGAGTCCGTCTACGGTTCCGACAAGCACGGTGTGCCCAACAACGCCTACACCAACATGATGGTCGCGTGGATCATGGAGGTGGCGCAGAAAGTGCTGGACGCGCTACCGCCATCGCGCCGCACGTCCTTGCGGGAAACTCTGGGCATCGACGACGCCGAAGTTCGGTCATGGTCGGACATGTGCCACAAGATGTTCGTTCCTTTCCATGGCGACGGCCTGCTGACCCAGTTCGAAGGGTACGAAAACCTGGAAGAACTGGACTGGGACGCCTACCGCGCCAAGTACGACAACATCCACCGCATGGACCGTATCCTCAAGGCCGAGGGCACCACGCCGGACAAGTACAAAGTGGCCAAGCAGGCCGACACGCTGATGCTCTGGTATCTGTTCCCGGAAGAGCAGTTGCGTCGGCTGTTCACCGGCCTGGGCTATGAGTACAAGGACGATACCGCGCGCAAGAACACGGATTACTATTACGAGCGCTGCTCCCACGGTTCGACGCTCAGCCTGATCGTCCACGCCGCCATCGAGCGGGAATTGGAGCCATCGGCGTCGTGGGACATGTTCCTTAGCGCCCTAGAAAGCGATGTCAACGATATCCAGGGTGGAACCACCAAGGAAGGCATCCACATGGGCGTGATGGCGGGAACCCTCGATCTGGTCCAGCGGGGCTACATGGGAGCGGAGGTCCGCGACGGCGCGCTCTACTTCGACCCCAAACTGACCGACCACCTGGATGGCGTTTCCTATGCGATTCGCTTCCTCGGCGCGCCTCTCCGGGTTTCGCTGCAATCCGGGCAACTCACCGTGAAGGTCGAAGGCGAGGGACACGCCGTATCCGTTGGTGTCGGCGATAGCGTTCGCGAGATCGGTCCCGGCGAAAGCACCACGTTCGCGCTGTAGCCAACCAGATTTTCGGGTTTCGCGGGCCATCTCAGAGCGTCTCCCTCAGAGACTCTCTGAGAAATGGTCTGAGAAGCGTTGACGGTTTGTCGCCGTAGGAGCAACATTGCTCCTCTAAATGGGGCGGTCGATACGGCTTTATGGGGCCATCGACTGGCGCCAGGATGCGATAAACCCGTCCACAGAATAATCGATGCCGGCCAAACGCCCATCCCGCAGAATTCGCACAACGCTTCCGCGTTCTCCCAGGCAGCTCGACAAATCTCCGCCCGAGACCGAGGCGGCAGAAACGGAGGCGCCGGAGCAACGACCACCGGCGAAGATAAGAACCGTGGACAAGGAACCGGGTGTTCTGTCGCGCCTGCTTGGTTTCGTCCGACGGTTGGGTTTCGAACACCTGGACGTACGGGTCCTGCCGTTTTCGGGGGAGGAAGCGAAACCCGAGCATTCTCGTCGCGTGGTCAAAGCGTTGGGGCGGCTTCCGGGAACGCGCGCTCGCCCACTGCAGCGCACCTTGGACTACTATACCGCTTGGGATGAGGCCGAATCGCTGGTCGCCGCCGAGATGACATGTCGCCGCTGTTTGGCGGGCACCGGTGGCGATCTGATCATATTGGGCGAGGTGCCATTCCCGGGAACGCACATGTATTTGCGTTTCGTGTCAGCCTTGCCGCCATTTCCCGAGCAGATGGGTGCTTTCGGCG
>JAHCKI010000199.1 GCA_026125865.1 Rhodospirillales bacterium | reverse complement strand
TTCTTTGTCCCGTGCGCTCGGCCAGTATCCGAAACGTGTGCTTGGCGATCATCCGCTCCTCGTCGGTTGGAATCACCCATGCTGAAACGGGGCTGTCCGAGGTGCTTATGCGCGGTCCGCCTTCGCTGTTGGCCGAACCATCGAGCCGAACACCGAGCCATCCCGCCCGGTCGCAGACCATCACGCGTATCCGAGCCGCGTTTTCACCGACACCGGCGGTGAATACCAAGGCGTCCAAGCCTTCCAGTACAGCGGACAGCGCGCCGAGTTGTTTCGCGATGTGGTAGACGAAAAGCTCGATCGCCTCGCCGGCGTGGGGATCGTCGCTGGCGAGGAGTGTCCGCATGTCATTGCTGATTCCGGAGACACCGAGAAGGCCGGATTCCCGATAGAGAAGGTTCTCGATCGCGGCCGCGTCCATGCCGAGAGACTGCATCAAATAGAGAAGAACGCCGGAATCGAGACACCCCGGCCGCGTTCCCATGGGAAGGCCGTCGAGACCGCTGAATCCGAGCGTGCTCTCGATGCTGCGGCCATCCCTGATGGCGCACATACTGGCGCCGCTGCCCAGATGGGCGACGACGACGCGTGACGCCTCGGGGGCAAATTCCGGCAGCTTGCGGGCGACGTATTCGTACGACAGGCCATGGAAGCCGTAGCGGCGGATGCCCTGATCGGTCAACTGTCGCGGCAGGGCGAACAGTTGGGCGACGCGCGGCTGGGTCGCATGGAACGTGTTGTCGAAGCACGCCACCTGCGGCAGGTTGGCGTGTTCGGCGGCGAGAGCCCGAATCGCGGCCAGATTGTGGGGAAGATGGAGCGGAAAGAAGGGGACCAGTTCCTCGATCTCGGCAATGTTCCGGTCGCCGAGCAGGGTCGGTCCCGCATATTTGGCACCGCCGAAGACGACGCGATGACCGGCGGCCGTCACCTTGACGTCCGGCGCGTTGTCTTCGATCCACTGAATGATGTGGGCGAGGGCGACGGCATGGGAAATCGCCGCCGGCCAATGATGCTCACCGACGAGTTCGCCATTGGCGTTCTCGTATTCGAAATGGGGCTCGCTCCGCAGGCCCTCGACTTGCCCCTTGCCGAGAAGGATTGGCTCCCGGGTTCCGTTATCGGCGTAGCTCGCGAATTTGATGCTGGACGAACCGGCGTTGATGACCAGGATCGCTTCCGTCACAGCCGTTACTCCGCCGGCATGATCATGGCACCGCCACGGCGCTGGGCATCGGCCATCAGCACCGAAAGCGCGCACGACGCTAGGCGCGTGCGGGCGCTATCGGCCCGGCTTGTCAGCACGATCGGCACGCGGGTTCCGAGCAACAAGCCGGCTGCTTCGGCGTCCGCCATGAAGGTGAGCTGTTTGGCCAGCATGTTACCGGCTTCCAGATCCGGAACTACAAGAATATCAGCCCGACCGGCGACCGGAGAGACAATTCCTTTGGTCTTCGCCGCCTCCTCGTCGATGGCATTGTCGAAGGCGAGCGGCCCATCCAACAACCCGCCCTTGATTTGACCGCGATCAGCCATTTTGCAGAGGGCGGCGGCATCCAGCGTCGCCGGCATGGTCGGGTTCACGACCTCGACCGCCGCGAGCAACGCGACCTTGGGTTCGACATACCCGAGGGCATGCGCCAGCTCGATGGCGTTTTGGCAGATATCGCGTTTGGCGATCAGGTCCGGCACGATGTTGATGGCGGCGTCGGTGAGGATGATCGGTCGTTCGTATGTGGAAACGGCGAGACAGAAACAGTGACTAAGACGTCGCTCCGTCCTCAGCCCGGCCTCCCGCCGCAACACCGCGTGAAGCAGTTCATCGGTGTGAAGACTGCCTTTCATCAAGTTCTCGGCCTCGCCGTTGCGGACCAGATCGACCGCCAGTTCGGCGGAATGGTGACTGTGTTCGGTGGACACCAACCGAAACGGCGAGATATCGACGCCGGCGGCGTCGGCGGTCAAGCGAATCTTGTTTTCGGGTCCAACCAGAATGGGCGTGATCAGGTTGCGTTCGGCGGCTTCGATGGCGCCGATCAGTGCTTCCTCTTCGCAAGGATGGACGACGGCCGTTTTCAGCGCATCCAAGCTTTCGCACTTTTCGACGAGCGAGTGGAGGCGATCCCCACGGCGGAGCTGCACCTTGGGGAGGTCGGTGATGGGTTGGCGAATCTTTTGCTTAGGCGCGAGGATTTCCGCCGCAGCAACCAACAGCTCGCGCCCCAGCGAATCGGCGCAGAGACAGTCAAGTTTGACGATACCGCTCCTGGGAAATTTGTCCGTTACCTTTACCGTCGCCGTCACTTTTGTTCCGACCGCGAGCTTGTGCCGAAAATCAATCTGAACCGACTTGGTGATGGAGCCAAGACCAGGTAGCTGAGTCCCGATCAGGGTGGAAATCAAAGCGGCGCCCCACATGCCGCTTGCGCCGGCCTCCTCGATGGTGCCGGACATTTCTTCCGTTTTGCGGAGGAACGTGAGGTTGACGTTGCCCGTCACGGCGGCCCACGTATCCACGTCGTCAAGGCGCAACGCGCGCGTTACACTTGCGGAGTCACCGATTTGGATTTCATCAAAGGTCTTGTTTTCAAGCATCTTCTCCACGGTACCGTACTCCTCCGCGGTGACTTGGGGTGATGTAGGATGGCACAAACTAGAGACGGTACCCAAACTTGGATATGCCATGTGGTGGCAAACCAAAGGGTACCATTGTATTTTGAGCCACAAAGATTAATTTTTTCATTATGATAGGCTGCGCCGGAGGCACTTGGTGGCGCCCGCTCTTTTCGTCGAATAGACTGGCGTTTCTGCGCTAAGGACGCTGCCATGATTGGGGATCCGGTCAAGAACCAATACGAAGCATATCCCTACCCGCCGCGGAATCCGGCGGATGAGGCTCGGCGCCTCGTGACGGGGTCTCCCAGCCATTTGGACGAACTGAATCATTGCGTATTCGGCGGCCGTCGGGACTTCTCCAAACCATTTCGCGCGCTGGTCGCCGGCGGCGGGACCGGCGATGCGGCGATCATGCTGGCTCAGCAGCTCATGGACCGGGGCGCGCCGGCGGAAATCGTCTACGTGGACACCTCGGACGCCGCGAAGGCCATTGCCGAAGCCCGCGCCCAAGTCCGGGGGCTGAACAACATACGATTCGTCGGCGCGTCGCTCCTTGAATTGCCGGCTTTGGGATTCGAGCCGTTCGACTACATCGACTGCTGCGGCGTTCTCCACCACCTGCCCGAGCCCGCGGCCGGTATGGAGGCGTTGACGGCGGTCCTGGCGACGGGCGGCGGCATGGGATTGATGCTGTACGGCGAATTGGGCCGTACGGGTGTCTATCCCTTTCAAGGCATGATGGCGATGCTGGCCACGGCCGAAACCGCCGGCGCACGGCTGGAGTGGGCGCGCCGTCTCGTTGCCCAACTTCCGGAAACCAACTGGCTGCGGCGCAACCCTTTCGTCAAGGACCACTTGAGCCAAGGCGATTCGGGTTTCTACGATCTTCTTCTGCACGAGCGCGACCGCGCCTTCTGGGTACCGGAAATCGCCGCATTGACGGCCGCGGCCGGCCTGCGGATCACCGCCTTCATCGAGCCCGCGTTCTATGATCCCGCGAGCTATCTGAAGGACCCCAGGCTGATCGCTCGGGTTTCGCGCCTTTCATGGCTTGAGCGTTGTGCGTTCGCGGAACTATTGGCGGGAAATATGCGCAAGCATGTCTTCTACGTGGTCGCCGCCGACAATCCGGTTGCACCACCCTCCCCGGAAGACAAGGCGGCGATCCCGATTTTGCGCGACCTGGACCCGGCGGAGTTGGCGTCGGGAATGAGCCCCGGCACTGTCATGTCAGCGACCGTTGACGGCATCACCATTCGGCGTCCGCTACCCCCCCTGTCCGCCGCCATCCTCAATCGCATCGATGGCCGTCTATCGCTGAACGAAATCCACGAACACCTGCGCCAAACCAACGCAGGGCTCGGCTGGTCCGCCTTCAGCAAGCAATTCACCGCGCTCTACGACGCCCTCCACGGCCTCGGAAAGCTCTATCTCGCATTTCGCTGAACCACCCACCCTTCCAGCCAATACTCCACGGCTGGCGTTGACGTGGTGGGACGGGGCTCTTACGGTCTCGCACGTACCCTTTCCCCCAGCATGAGCACCGAGCCGATGGCGCCTTACCAACCTGAAACTGCGAGCAAGGACCTTGGGGCGATTGCCCACACCAGCAACGCCTGGCCATTCGCCGAGGCGCGGGCGCTGCTCAAACGGTTGAACGGCAAAACGCCGGAAAAAGGTTATGCGCTGTTCGAGACCGGCTACGGCCCGTCCGGCCTTCCCCATATTGGAACATTCGGGGAGGTGGCGCGCACGTCCATGGTGCGCCACGCGTTCGCGACATTGAGCGACATTCCGACGCGCCTATTCGCCTTCTCCGACGACATGGACGGGCTGCGCAAGGTGCCCGACAATGTTCCGAATCAGGCCCTGATCGCCAAATTCGTCGGCGACAAGGCGACGAGTTTCGGATCGCCGCTCACCTCGGTGCCGGATCCGTTCGGGACGCATGACAGCTTCGGCGCCCACAACAATGCGCGCCTGCGCGGCTTCCTCGATCAGTTCGGCTTCGAATACGAATTCGTCAGCTCCACCGAGGCCTATCGCAGCGGCCGCTTCGATGCGACCTTGCTTGCGCTGCTGCGCCGCTTCGACGACGTGCAGAAAGTCATCCTGCCCACCCTGGGGCCCGAGCGGCGCGCCACCTATTGCCCGTTCCTGCCGGTTCGCGAGCGGGACGGCCGCTTGCAGGTGCTGGAAATCCCCGCGGTCGAAATCCATCCCGACGCCGGCACCATCGTGTTCGAAGACGCGGTCGAGGGCCGCTTCGAGCAGAAGGTCACCGGCGGCCAGTGCAAATTGCAGTGGAAGGCCGATTGGGCGATGCGCTG
>JAHCKI010000198.1 GCA_026125865.1 Rhodospirillales bacterium | reverse complement strand
CATGTCGATCATCAACGCTGCCGTCATGTTTGTCCCGCCGAGAATGGTGCTGGCGGAACAGGTCGATCAGGCAACGGGACTCGGCAAGGGGACGTTGTTCTTGAGTCCTCTGATTTCCGAGGGTGCTCAGTGGATCGACATCCTGCAGATCCAGTGGCTGCAACCGGTATACTCCTTCACTTTCTCCAACGGCTTGATCGCTTGTCTGGTGTTTCTCGGTATCGGCTCCTTGCTTGATGTCGGCTTCGTCATGGCACGGCCGTTCAAGAGTATGTTTATCGCGCTTTGTGGTGAATTCGGCACCTTTGTTGCGTTTCCGCTCGGCGTTTGGATGGGACTGCCACTCGCGGACTCTGCGGCAACGGCCACCATCGGCGGAGCCGATGGACCGATGGTCCTGTTCGCGGCACTGATGCTGTCGGATAAGCTTTTCGTTCCGATCACGGTGGTGGCTTACCTCTATCTCGGTCTCACATATGGTGGCTACCCATTCATGATCAAGGCACTGGTACCACGACATATTCGTGGTCTGGCGATGCCGATGGAGCACACCCACACCATTACGCCAGACGAGAAAATCGTGTTTGCTGTGGCCGCGGCAACCGCCTTGTGTCTACTTTTCCCGGTCGCTTCGCCGCTCTTCCTGTCGCTGTTTACCGGGGTGGTCATTCGTGAAAGCGGTCTCACGCATTTTCACGAGTTGTTCAGCAACACCATCCTGTATGGGGCGACATTCTTCCTCGGTTTTCTTTTGGGCGTGTTGTGCGAGGCGAGCACCATCCTTCAGCCGGAAGTTTTGATCTTGTTGGTTATCGGCATCATTGCCCTGACCTTCTCCGGTCTCGGCGGCCTGATGGGCGGCTACGTGCTGTATTTCTGGTACAAGCGCAAAGGCATCAACTACAACCCGGTTATCGGCATTGCCGCTGTCAGTTGCGTGCCGACCACGTCCAAGGTGGCGCAGAAGTGCGTATCTGAGGTCAACCCGGGAGCGATCATCATGCCGCACGCACTTGGCTGCAACATTTCGGGTGTGATCACGTCGGCGGTGTTTGCGGCCGTGTTGATCACCGTCGTCCGAGCCGCGGGCGGAGGCGCTTTGTAAGAGCTGTCTTTTAGACAAATGACCGGGCCGCAACGCCCTGTCCCTTTTTGGGCTCGACTGCCCCGATGGCTCTACTGGGCCGTCGGGGCAGCGGTTGCATTTGTTGGGGCTGTCATCTTTAGAGAATTGGGTGATCGATTTTCACTTGATAGCCGTTGGCTATTCTGGGTAGCTGGAACCGCATTCATATTCTTTGGTTTGTGGATTATTTCCTTGGGCACCAAATCGCGGCTTGATGCCAAGCGCGGTAACGACAAGAGCTGAAAACGGAAAAGACATAGATTCCGATCTGGTTTTCTCCGCAATTGATGACAGCTTTGGTGAGCGGATACGTTTCGATAGGTCACCAACGGAGGTACAGGCGGTTGGCGCTTACTTCGTAGCTGTCCAGACGGCGGAGGACGGACATGCCGAGCAGGCCCATGCCGTTCATGGTACCGTCGACAACGTGGGCATTCACGTTCCGCAGGGTCATGGGGCCGATTTTTAGCCGTCGCAGTGTAACCGGCGCCGTGCGAGCCACGCCGCTGGCGGTTTGACTACGCCCAGTGAAGTCTCGATCGACAAGGTGAAATCCGGCCCGCTCCGCCGTATCGCGATCGAGGGCGACACCGCTGGCCCCGGTGTCGACCATGAATCGCACGTTGGCGCCATCGACTTGGCCGTCAAGCCAGAAATGCCCCCGCTCGTCGCCAAGGATCGTCAAAGTGCGGCGACCGGCGCTTTCGGGTTCGCTTGCCTGCACGGGAGAGGACGAGTCTTCCAAGGAATTGAGGCGCGGACCTAGGAATGATCCATCGTTCGACGTCAATACCACCGCGCCGACCGCGCAGATGACGCCGATCATGACGAACTTGCCCAATGCCCAGCGTAGTGGGCTGTTTCCTTGATCCACTGCTTGCCAATCACTGTCCATCGTCATGCAAGGTCTCTCGTCATTCAAGTGCCGAATATCGAGACGTCAAGATAGCACGGCGATCAACAAAAAAGAATAGTTCGGCAAAAACAAAAATTGAGCAAAAATTGCACATATTTTTTATTCAATAGTAAAATTGAAATAAATTCTTTATTTTAGGAGGTATTACCTCCGTCCGAATAATCGTTCGATGTCCGCCAGTTTCAGTTCCACGTACGTGGGACGGCCGTGACTGCACTGGCCGGAATGCGGCGTCTTCTCCATCTCCCGGAGCAGAGCATTCATCTCCGCGACCGTCAGCCGGCGCCCGGCCCGAACACTTGAATGACAGGCCATCCGCGCGCAGACGTCGCTGAGTCGGTCCTTGAGGGATAAGGCCTCACCGTATTCCGCCACTTCATCTGCCAAATCGAGAACGAGTCCCTTGACGTCCGTGGTCCCGAGCAGGGCCGGAATCTCGCGCACGACCACGGCCCCCGGCCCGAACCGTTCGACCAGCAATCCCAACTCCGCAAGCTCTTCACCGCGCGCCGCCAGCCGCCCGGCGGCGGCGTCATCCAACTCGACGATCTCGGGAATCAAGAGGCCTTGCCGGGCGACGCCATTTTTGGCGAGCGCCGTCTTGATACGTTCGTGAACCAGGCGTTCGTGCGCGGCGTGTTGATCGACGACTACGATGCCATCGGTTGTTTGTGCGACGATGTAGGTTTCGTGCACCTGGGCACGTGCGGCGCCCAAGGGAAAACCGAGTTCGGCGTCGGGGTTCGCCGCCGTATCCGGGGGTGCCTCGGGCGTTGATGGTGCCGCGTTTTCGGCGGAAAGCAGAGGCGCATGGAAGGGGACCGCCGCCTCGGACAGACCGCGCGGAGGCGAGACCGGTGAATGGCGGTAGCCGGTGTTGACGGAGGGAGGCGCCCCCGGTCGCGCCATACCCAATGCGGTCTCGGCGACCGTGGTGGACGCGCGATGGCCGGCGCCGGTCAAGGCATGGCGCAGGGCGCCGACGATGAGGGCGCGGATCAGGCCAGGGTCACGAAAGCGAACCTCGGCCTTGGTGGGGTGGACGTTGACGTCCACCAGCGCCGGATCCATCTCGAGGTACAGCGCCACCAACGGATGCCGCCCAGAGGCGAGAAATTCCTGATAAGCGGCGCGAACGGCGCCGTAGAGCAGGCGGTCACGCACCGAACGGCCGTTGACGAACAGGAATTGCATTCCGGTTGTCGATCTGTTCAGGGTCGGCAGCCCGGCATATCCCGTCAGGCGCAGATCGTCGCGCCGCGCATCGATGAGGATGGCGTTGTCGGTAAAGTCGCGCCCCATTATGGAGCCCAAGCGTTCCAGGCGGATATCGAACAGGTCACCGTTGGTCGCCGGCAGCTTGACCAGCGTGCGTGCGCCGTCGGACACACTGAATGCGATTTCCGGGTGGGCCATCGCCAACCGCTGCACCGCATCGTTTATATGTCCCATCTCCGTTGTTGTTGACTTTAGAAACTTGAGCCGTGCGGGCGTCGCGTAAAACAAATCGCGGATCTCGACGCGCGTTCCCGGTGGGTGGGCCGCCGGTTCCACACGGCCCACACGACCGGCATCGACGGTCAGGGACCAGGCATTGTCGCCGTTCCGGGTGCGGCTGGTGATGGCGAGGCGGGCCACGGCGCCGATGGAGGGGAGCGCTTCACCGCGAAAACCCAGGCTGGCGATATGCCAAAGATCGTCGTCGGGCAGTTTGGATGTGGCGTGGCGCTCCACCGAAAGTGGCAGCTCATCCCGGGTCATGCCGAAGCCATCATCGGTAGCGGAGATCAGTGCGCGACCGCCCTCGCGCACGACCACGTCGATGCGACTCGCACCAGCGTCGATGCTGTTTTCGACGAGTTCCTTGACCGCCGCCGCCGGCCGCTCGACCACCTCGCCCGCGGCGATGCGGTTGACGATGGTTTCGGGTAGCCGGCGGATCGCGGTCATGCGTGTCTGTTATCCACGCATGGCCTTGTAGGCGTTGATCAGGCCGTTGGTGGATGCGTCATGGCTGGCAATGGTTTCGTCGCTCGTCAGCTCTGGGAGAATCGCCTTGGCCAGTTGCTTGCCAAGCTCAACGCCCCACTGGTCGAACGAGTCGATTCCCCAGATCACCCCTTGCGTAAAGATCTTGTGCTCATAGAGAGCGATCAACATGCCGAGGGTGTGAGGGTCGAATTGCCGAACCAGGATCGAATTGGTCGGCCGGTTGCCGTCGAAGATCTTGTGCTGGACCAAATCTTCCAGCGCCTGACCGGATTTGCCGTCCGCCGCCAAGTCCGCGCGCACCTCGGCCTCGTTCTTGCCCTTCAGCAGTGCTTCGGTTTGCGCGAAGAAATTGGAGAGCAGGATGGGATGATGATCGCCGATGGCATTGTGGCTCTGGGCCGACGCGATGAAATCGCACGGCACCAGGCGGGTACTCTGATGGACGAGCTGATAGAACGAGTGCTGGCCGTTCGTTCCCGGTTCCCCGAACAGAATGGGCCCGGTGCCGTAGTCGACCCGTTGACCGTCCCGGGTCACGTATTTGCCGTTGGACTCCATGTCCGCTTGCTGCAGGTAGGCGGGGAAGCGGTGCATATACTGGTCATAGGGCAGCACGGCGTAGGTTTCGGCGCCGAGGAAGTTGCTGTTCCAGATGCCCAACAGCGCCATCACCACGGGCAGGTTCGCCTCGAGCGGAGCGGTACGGAAATGCGCGTCCATGGCGCGGCCGCCGGCGTGGATCTCGAGGTAACGGTCCATGCCGATGGCGATGGCGACGGGAAGACCGATGGCCGACCAGATCGAGTAGCGCCCGCCGACCCAGTCCCAGAACTCGAACATGTTCGCGACGTCAATCCCGAAGGCGCTCACCTTCTCGGCGTTGGTGCTCAACGCGACGAAGTGCTTGGCGACCGCGGCCTCGCCCAACTTGTCAA
>JAHCKI010000197.1 GCA_026125865.1 Rhodospirillales bacterium | reverse complement strand
CGATGGATACGCCGGAGTTGCCGACCTTGCCGTAGATGTCCGGCCGTTCGTCGGGATCGAAACCATAAAGGGTTACTGAGTCGAATGCCGTGGAGAGCCGCTTCGCCTCGGAGTCCTTGGACAGGAACTTGAACCGGCGATTGGTGCGGAACGGATCGCCCTCGCCCGCGAACATGCGGGTTGGGTCTTCGTTCTCGCGCTTAAAGGCGAACACGCCAGAGGTATACGGGAACGCGCCCGGGACATTCTCCTTCAGCATCCAACGCAACAACTCGCCGTCGTCCTCGTAGGACGGCAGGGCCACCTTGGGAATGCGGCTGCCCGACAAGGAGGTATGGGCGGCTTTGAAGCGCATCTCTTTTTCGCGCATCCGCACCACATAGTCCTCGCCGCTGTAGGCTTCCTTCACCGTCGGCCACATTTCAAGCATCTTGGAACACCGGGGATCGAGCGCCTCGTCGCGCTCGGCGAGGAGTTTTTCCAGGGCATCCGTGTTCCCCTTGGCCTCGGCCAGCAAGCGTTTCGATTCCCGCAGGCTCTGCCGTTCCCGAGCGATGCGCACCTGCTCGTCGATCTTGGCGTGATAGCCGCGCACGGCGTCGGCGATCTCGGCTAGGTAGCGGCGCCGCTGCGGCGGAACGATGCCAGTGCCGGCGTCCGAAGCCCGCGTCGTCACCGTTGGCGCCGTCGACCGCCATTGCCCCAGCTTCTTGGCCTTGAACTGCTTGACAAGCTCGCTGTAGAGGGCTGTTACGCCCATATCGTTGAACCGGGCCGCGATGGTTCCGAATGCCGGCATGTCCTCGATGGGGCTGGTGAAAGCCTCGCGGTTGCGTTGCATTTGCTTGCTGACATCACGCAACGCATCCTGGGCGCCTTGCCGATCGAACTTGTTGATGGCGACGGCGTCGGCGAAGTCCAGCATGTCGATCTTTTCAAGTTGCGACGCCGCACCGAATTCAGGCGTCATCACGTACAGCGACAGGTCGACGTAGGGCACGATGCCGGCGTCGCCCTGGCCGATGCCGGGCGTTTCCACGACGATCAGATCGAAGCCGGCGGCCTTGGTGGCGACGATCATGTCGGTCATCGCCCTCGGCACGTCCTGCCCCGCCTTGCGGGTCGCCACGGAACGCATGTAGACGTTGGGGGCGTCGATGGCGTTCATGCGGATGCGATCGCCCAGAAGCGCGCCGCCCGTCTTGCGCCGTGACGGGTCCACGGCCAGCACGGCAATGCGCGGTTCGCCGCCGAACAACCGGAAACGGCGGATCAGTTCGTCGGTCAGCGACGACTTGCCGGCGCCGCCGGTTCCCGTCACCCCAAGCACCGGTACGACGCCGCGCCGGTGCGCCATGGCATGGATTTCATCGCGCTGGGTATCATTGAGGACTTGCGCCTGCAACGCGCTCAAAACGCGCGCCAATGCCCGTGTATCGCCGTCGGCGATGACCTTCAGATCCGACGGCATTTCGGCGCACAGGTCGAAGTCGCACATGGCCATCATGTCGTCGATGATGCCTTGCAGGCCCATGAGGCGGCCATCTTCCGGCGTGTAAATGCGGGCCACGCCATAGTCGTGCAGTTCCGCGATTTCATCCGGCACGATGACGCCGCCGCCGCCGCCGAAAACCTTGATTTCGGAACCGCCCCGCTCGCGCAGCAGGTCGATCATGTACTTGAAGAATTCCACGTGTCCGCCCTGATAGGAGCTGACGGCGATGCCGTGAACATCCTCCTGCAAAGCGGCCGTCACCACCTCGTCGACGGATCGGTTGTGGCCGAGATGAATGACCTCGGCGCCCGCCGCCTGTATCATCCGGCGAAAGATGTTGATCGACGCATCGTGGCCGTCGAACAGACTCGCCGCGGTAACGAAGCGGATCGGGTGTTGATACTTGCCCTGCATTTGTTCGTTCTTTTCGTTTGTCTCGGGCTCGTTGCTCAGAACGACGATGTCGTCGGGCACTTTGGACCTCCAAGTGTTGAATGACTGTGATCAATCCCGCGCTTGAACTCGGGGGTTCATTCACCGTATGGCCGGAAACATCCCGACCTTCCCTTTACGTAAACGTAAACCAACCTGTCGAGTTCGTAAAGGCGCTTTTCGTCGAGGTGCGTCACTCGCTTCTAAAAGTTTAGCGCAACCCCGCTTGACTGTGTATGCTCCGCGCTCTTCACGCCAATATGACTAACCGCAAAGAGTCATTGAAAACAGCCGGGGGAGAGCAATGGCCGAGGAAAAGATGCATCCGGAGACGATCGTCCTGCATGGCGCCTATCGTCACGACGAACCGACGGGCGCCGTCGCCGTACCCATTTACCAAACCACCTCGTTTCAATTCAAAGGCACCGAACACGCCGAGAACCTGTTCGCCCTGAAGGAACTGGGCAACATCTACTCGCGGATCATGAATCCGACCTGCGATGTGCTCGAACGGCGCATTGCCGCGCTGGAGGGCGGCGCCGCGGCGCTCGCTCTCGGTTCCGGTCAGTCCGCTTCGACCTTCGCGGTCCTCAACCTGTGCCGCGCCGGCGACAACTTCGTCAGTTCCACCGATCTGTACGGCGGTACGTGGAACCTTTTCACCAACACCCTCTCGTCCATGGGCGTCGAAGTGCGCTACGCGAATCCCAGCGACCCGGAGTCGTTCCGCCGGGCCGTTGATGGCCGTACCCGCTGCTTCTATGCCGAGACCCTCCCCAACCCCAAACTCAATGTGTTTCCCATCAGGGAAGTGGCCGACATCGGCAACGAACTCGGCATCCCCCTGATCGTCGACAACACCGCGGCGCCCGTCATCTGCCGCCCCATCGAACATGGCGCCCATATCGTCATGTATTCGACCACCAAATACATCGGCGGTCACGGCACCTCCATCGGTGGACTGGTGGTCGACGGCGGCAACTTCGACTGGGAAAAACACGCCAGCCGCTTCCCCAACCTGACCCAGCCCGACCCCAGCTACCACGGCGCCGTGTGGACGGAGGCGGTCAAACCCTTGGGGCCCATCGCCTACATCATTCGCATGCGGGTGGTGCTGCTGCGCGACATCGGCGCCGCCATGAGCCCGTTCAATGCCTTCATGTTCATCCAGGGACTGGAGACACTGCCGTTGCGCATACGCGCCCATTGCGACAATGCCGTCAAGGTCGCGGACTATCTGTCATCGCACGCGAAAATCGCCAAGGTCATCTATCCGGGCCGTCAGGATGGTGAAATGCGCCGGCGTGCCGACGCGTACCTCGGCGGCAGCTTTGGCGCGCTGATCGGATTCGAGCTCAAGGACGGACACGAAGCCGGCCGCCGTTTCATCGATGCCCTCAAGATGGTGTACCACGTGGCCAACATCGGCGATGCCCGCACCCTCGCCATCCACCCGGCATCCACCACCCATTCGCAGCTGTCGCCGGAGGATCGATTGACGACCGGCGTCTCCGAAGGCTACGTGCGGCTATCGATCGGGATCGAGCACATCGACGACATCATCGCCGACCTGTCCCAGGCCCTCGACGCAGCCTAAGGATGACGCGCCTTGGCTGAAACCGCGTATCATCACGGCGGCGCGTTCCCGCACACCCGCATGCGCCGCAACCGCCGCGCCCAATGGTCGCGGCGGCTGATCGCCGAAAACCGCTTGGGCGTCGACGACCTGATCTGGCCCCTGTTCGTCATCGACGGCGATGGCCGGCGCGAGCCGGTGGCGTCCATGCCCGGCGTAGAACGGCTTTCGTGCGATCTACTAGTAGAAACCATTGCAGAGGCTGCCGATCTTGGCCTTCCCGCCGTCGCCCTGTTCCCTTATGTGGCGCCCGAGCGCAAAACCCCCGACGCGCGGGAGGCGGTCAATCCGGACAACCTGATCTGCCGCGCCGTCCGCACCGTCAAGGCCGTGTACCCCGACATGGGCGTGATTTGCGATGTCGCCCTCGATCCGTTCAACAGCGACGGTCATGACGGATTGGTTCGTGACGGCGTCATCCTCAACGACGAGACCGTGGACCTGCTTTGCCGGCAGGCTGTGGTCCAGGCGCAAGCCGGCTGCGATATCATTGCGCCGTCGGACATGATGGACGGCCGCGTCGGCGCCATCCGGTCGGCCCTTGACGGCGCCGGCCTGACCGATGTTCAGATCCTGGCCTACGCCGCCAAGTTCGCCTCCGCCTTCTATGGGCCGTTCCGCGACGCGGTCGGATCGTCCGGTGCCTTGAAGGGCGACAAGAAGACCTACCAGATGGACCCCGGCAACGGCGACGAAGCGCTGCGCGAAGTCGCTCTCGACATTGCCGAGGGTGCCGACATGGTGATGGTCAAGCCGGGCTTGCCGTACCTGGACGTGGTGTGGCGGGTGAAGGAGGCCTTCGGCGTGCCCACCTTCGCATACCATGTCTCCGGTGAGTACGCCATGTGGAAGGCCGCCGCCAACCATGGCTGGCTCGACAACGACCGTGCGTTGCTGGAAAGCCTGATCGGCTTCAAACGGGCCGGTGCCGACGGTATCCTCACCTACGCCGCTGTCGAGGCGGCGCGCCTATTGGCGAAGGGCTGACGTCGGAGCATCCATGAAATTCGGCATCGACCGACTGCTCGCCGAACCGGGTCTGCGCGCGCCGTTGGAAGGCCGGCGTGTCGCCCTCCTCGCCCATTCCGCATCGGTTACCCGCGACCTGCATCATTCGCTGGACGAACTGGCCGTGTGCCGGGAGATAGACCTCACCGCCGCGTTCGGTCCGCAACACGGTTTGCGCGGCGACAAGCAGGACAACATGGTCGAGTCGCCCGACTTCATCGATCCCGTGCACGGCATCCCGGTGTTCAGCTTGTACGGCGCGGTGCGCAAGCCAACGGACACGATGATGGATACGTTCGACGTGATCCTCATCGACCTGCAGGACTTGGGCTGCCGCATCTACACCTTCGTCACCACCCTGCGCTATGTCCTGGAAGCGGCGGCGAAACACGGAAAAGCCGTGTGGGTGCTCGATCGTCCCAATCCCGTCGGCCGCCCGGTG
>JAHCKI010000196.1 GCA_026125865.1 Rhodospirillales bacterium | reverse complement strand
GCTCGATGGCAGCGGCTATCCCCGCGGCTTGAAAGGCGGCCAGATCGACGACCTCAGCCTTGTTTGCGGGATAGCCGACGTGTTCTCCGCGCTGACGGAAAAGCGCTCCTACAAACCGCGGATGTCGGAGATCGAAGCGATCGACATCATGAAGGGGATGGCCGGACACCATCTTGAACCCGCTTTCCTCGGGCGCTTCGAAGAGGTCGTCCACGCCGGCCTGGTACGGTAGTCGCCTGGTTTTTCCTCTCCCCCGCCATCACGATCGCAACGATTTCTCGACACTCACTCTCCTGTCAGCCCTCGCTTGGGGCCGGGACCGCGTCGCTCGAATACGTGGCGTGGGACCGGCGTGGCGGCTTCGCGTCGCCGAAGATGTCCAATTCGGTGAGATCGGTGATCACCGTCGTGCCCGGAGGAAAAGGATTGTCGCCGCCTTCCGGTACGCGACCGATGAACGAAAGTCCGGTTGCCTGCGCCGCCTTGAAATCGGTCAGCGAGTCCCCGATGAACAGAACGCGCTCGGCGGTTAGCCCATTGTCTTCGAGCAGGGCCCATATGATCGGCACCTTGCTGGGCGGCGACCCTCTAACAGCAACAAAATACGCATCCATGCCGCGACGGGCTGTGATCCGGCGCAGTTCGCTTTCGGGCGTACCGGATACGACAAACATCGGCAGGCGGCCGATGGTCTCCCGCAGAACATCGTGCGCACCGGAAACCCAATCCGCAGCCACCACCGCGTCCTCGACCAGCCCGGAAAATCGGCGCGCAAGAACTTCCAGCCCCTCTTCCGACAGGCGTTCGCCTAAAAACATCTTGTGGCAATAGCGTATTTTCTTGCGCCGCGAGACACCGCCATGGAGCGTGTGATGGGCGACGACGGCATCGACCACCTCGGACCCATGCTCCTTGTACATTTCTATGAAGGCCTGAGTCTTGATATCGGCGGATTCCGCCAGCACGCCGTCGAAATCGAAAAAGACCGCATCATAGCTCGTCATGGGCCGCGACATTTCTTTACTTGAAAGAGGGATCTCGGGGGTTCCCCAGCGGGCGGCAGCGACCGTATCGGCGCGTCGCGCTTCGACCCAGCGTTCACCCTCGGGGCCTTCCTCGCGCTTCCAAAACGGCGCCTGGGTTTTCAGCCAATCGATCAAAAAACGGCAGGCCTCGAACGCGGCATCCCGATGGGCCGATGCGGCGGCGACAAAAACGATGCGGTCTCCCGGCTCCAGCCGGCCGAAACGATGAATAATGGCGGTGCCATGCAGCGGCCAGCGGGCATGCGCCTCAGCTTCGATGGCCTGAAGCTGTTTCTCCGTCATCGCCGGATAGTGCTCCAATGTCATGGCTTGAACGGGGTTTTCTCCGGCCATGTCGCGCACCAATCCGACAAAAACGCACAGCCCGCCGACGGTGTTGTCGCTGCTCGTCAGTTTGGTGATCTCGGCCCCGACATCGAAATCTTCGCGCTGAACCCGGATCACGCGCTACCCTCCGGTCACCGGCGGGAAAAACGCCACCTCGTCACCGGGCTGCACGGGTTGGTCCAGGTCCACGTGCTGCTGGTTGACCGCGACACGCACCGCTCGAAGGTCGGCGAGCGCGGTGGCAGGGCCGCCCCCCCTCGCTCTGAGCCAATCGATCAGCCCGGCAACGTCCGTCACGTCATCGGGCGGCGCGACGTCTTCCTGACTGAGGCCCGCTTTCTCCCGCAACCAGGCGAAGTAAAGAATTCTCACGGCCCGCCCTTCCGCAACCGCTCAACCGGCATCGCGGGCCGGATCAGCGCGATCCAAGCCCCGCGAAGATTTACCCAAGTCCGCGGCGCCGATATGGCCGAGGCCGGCCCGCAGATAGTCATAGCCGGTAATGAACGTCAGGATGGCCGCTCCCCAAATACCGATGAGTCCGATTTCCGTGCAGTCCACGAACCCCAAGACCGGACCATGCGGGCCGAGCAGGAGAAAACCAATGGCGATCATCTGCAAGGTCGTTTTCCATTTCGACAACTTGGTGACCGGCAACGGCACGTTGAGTTCGGCCAAGTACTCCCGCAACCCCGAAACCAGGATCTCCCGCCACAAAATGACGGCGGCCGGCAACACGTTGATCCCCGACATGCGGTCGGCGCCAACCAGCATCAACAACGCCAAGCCGACCAGCAACTTGTCGGCGATGGGATCGAGAAACCGACCGAAACTGGACTGCTGATCCCAACTCCGTGCCAGGAAGCCGTCGAGGAAATCGGTGACACAGGCATAGACATAGAGGATGAGTGCCAGCCACGCGCTGGCGTAGGTATCGAGATACAGCAACAGGCAGACGACCGGGGCCACCAATACCCGTGAAACCGTTAAGATGTTCGGTAAATTCGCTTCCATCGGCATGGAGACACTCGGACAACGTTCAGGCGAAGGGACTCTACACTAACCATCGGCGTGGAACCATGCATAGATCTTGTCCGCGATACCGCCGCTGATCCCGTCCACCGCTTCGAGGTCGGCGCGCCCGGCTTTGGCAACCGCGGTTGCCGATCCGAAATGGTGTAGCAACGCCTTCTTGCGCTTGGCGCCGATGCCCGGAATTTCGTCCAAGGGCGAGCGTGTCAAGCCTCTGGAGCGTTTTGCGCGATGGCCGCCGATGGCGAAACGATGCGCTTCGTCGCGGAGCCTCTGCAAAAAGTAAAGCACCGGATCGTTCGCCTCCAACTGCAAAGGAGAACGATCGGGCAGATGGATGCGCTCGCGCCCGGCATGGCGATCTGGCCCCTTGGAAATGCCGGCGACGACAAGGTCGTCGATGCCGAGATCGGCAAACACCTGCCGAGCGACGCCCAATTGCCCGACACCCCCGTCGAGAAGCACGAGCTGCGGCCACTGCCCCCGTTGCCGATCGGGATCGTCCTTCAGGACCCGGGAAAAGCGGCGGGTCAGCACTTCTCGCATCATGGCGTAATCGTCGCCGGGCGATATCTCTTCGGCATTCCCCCTGAACGTCCATTTACGATAGGCGTTCTTTATGAATCCCTCGGGACCGGCGACGATCATGGCGCCGATGGCTTCGCGGCCAGCGATGTGGCTGTTGTCGTATACCTCGATGCGTTCGGGCGACGCTTCCATATCGAGGGTTTTGGCCAATGAATCGAGCAAGCGCCGCTGCGACGCACTCTCCGCCAAGCGTCGGCTCAACGCATCGCGGGCGTTTCCGAGGGCATGGTTGACCAGCGAAGCCTTGGCGCCCCGTTGGGGGTGCGAAACCCGGACACGCCGTCCGGCGTGGACCGTCAGCGCCTCGGCAACCAGGGTTTGATGGGGCAAGGCGTGGCTCACCAGGATGTGCGGCGGCACCGGGCGGTCCTGGTAGAATTGCCCGATGAGCGCCTCCAGGACCGCCTCCGTCGTTTCGTCGTCCGCGTGATTGGGATAGTAGGCGCGATTTCCGTTGTTGCGTCCGGCCCGGAAGAAAAAAGCCTGAATACATGTCTGTCCGCCGATGCGATGGGCGGCGAACACGTCCGCATCACCGATCCCGACCAGGTTGATGTCCTGGTGCGACTGAACGGCGGTGAGCGCGCGGATGCGATCGCGATACTCTGCCGCTTCCTCGTACGCCAAGTCCTTGCTCGCCTCTTCCATCCGGTCGGCCAGTTCGCGCTGAATGCGTTGGCTGTCGCCGCGCAGGAAGGCGCGCGCCTGCTCCACCAGTTCCCCATAGTCCGCCTCGCTGATCCGACCGACACACGGCGCCGCGCAGCGCTTGATCTGATGCAGCAGGCACGGTCTTGTCCGCGCCGCGAACACGGAATCCGAGCAGCTTCGCAGCAGAAAGGCGCGCTGAAGAACCGTGAGCGTTTGATTGACCGACCCGGCGGACGCGAAGGGGCCGAAGTATTCTCCTGATCGAACCCGCGCACCCCGGTGCTTCAACACTTGCGGAAACGCATGATCGCCCGTGACGAGAATTGACGGAAACGACTTGTCGTCGCGAAGGAGGATGTTGTAGCGCGGCTTGAGACGCTTAATCAGGTTCGCTTCCAGCAGAAGCGCTTCCGCCTCGGTATGGGTGGTGACGAATTCCATCGTCACCGTCTGCGCCACCATCCGCCGCAACCGCTGACCGAGCCGCTGTGGCTGACAATAGGCGGCGACCCGTTTTTTAAGGTTTTTGGCCTTGCCGACGTAGAGCGCGTCGCCGGAACGGTCGATCATGCGGTAGACGCCGGGCGTCGCCGGCAATGTCCGCAAATGAGCTTCGATGACGTCGACTCCGACGGCGTCCGGCGCCGTTTCGGCGGCCGCTGTTTCGGTGTTTGACGGTGGAGACGTTTCCGCGCTCATTTCTCCTAACCCGGGGCATCACACGGGATCGGAGATGAATTTGCCCTTGGCGCTCTCCGCGAAACGCTCGATTTCCACACCGACGCTGGACGCGTCTGCGAATACGTCCAACTTCTCTATCCGAACGCGGACCGAACAGACGCGCGGGTCCTCCAGAACCATTGCCGCGATATCTTCCGCCAAGGTTTCCACCAGCTTGACGTGGCGGTCATGGATGATCATGCGGACGCCATTGGCGATCTTTTCGTAACAGACGACGTTGGCGAGGTCGTCGTTGACTTGGTCCGCATCGCGCACCGCCAAATCCAGATTGATGCGTACGCGCTGCGGTGATCCATGCTCATGGCGATGAACGCCTATGGAGCACTCGAGAAGCAGATCGCGGATAAAGACATGTCGAATGGAATTGCGCGCATCGGCAATCCGGATCGGATGGATGACACGTGCCGTTTCTGCAACCATACGCTTCCCTCAGCTAGAACCTGCCTTGATCAGACTGAACCGATCCACTCGCGACACGCTCACCTTCTTTGCGTTTGAGCGCAAGCCTTTCGTGTCGACCGACGACGTTCAACCGGAAAGGACTCCAATACGGTACGCGACACTCTACTCCTCGGGACGGAAATCCGCATGCCTTGGGCTCCAACCGAGATGCTGACCGGCATCGACAGCGATCATCTGGCCCGTCATCGATGGCGCGTCAAGAATGAAGCGAACCGCATCGG
>JAHCKI010000195.1 GCA_026125865.1 Rhodospirillales bacterium | reverse complement strand
TCGGTGGGCACGTCGTCGATGAGCCAGCGGGTGATCAACAACAGGTCGTCGTCGACAACATAGCAGCCAGCCATTTCCAGAGACTTGATGAGATTGAAGGGTGGCTGCTCGCAAAACATGCCCGTCAGGACGACACGGCAATTGTCCCGCATGGGCCGGTTCTCTTTCACCACCGCGTCGAGATAGTCCTGAACGAGGGCCGAATGCTCCTCCGCCGGCAGGACCATGCCGGCCCGCAAGACCAGGTAAACCTCCGGCGCCGGCGCCAGCCACGGACGTTCACGGCGCAAAGCATAGAGTTCCCTGATCAGCCGACGGTTGTCGTTGTAGACGGATATGGAATTCCTGAGGGCCTCATCGGAAATTTCCGAGCCGACCAGGGTCTCGAAATCACGCCGAAGGTCCTGCAGTTCGTTGACGTAGTAGGTGCCGCCAATGTCGTCACTATAGTTCTGCGGTACATCGAAGTATTTGACGTAGACCTCCGAGAACATCAACTTCCACATTCCCGAAAGGTTGCGGATGACGTCGCAGATGCTTGGGAACAACATGCCGTCGACAAAATCCAGCCGACCCGAAACGCCGAGTTCGATGGTAGAGCGCGGGATCCGGCAAATGTAGCTCTGATAGTAGGCGTCGCCGTGGATCACTTCGAGCTGATCGCCGCCGCCGAGGATGCCGAGAGGCAGCATCCCCGCCGCATGGATCAATTCGCGCGGCACATAAATCGGCATGAATCCGATGACTTTGCGGCCGGGCTTGGCGGCCTTCCACTTGCGGGCGTGGCCGAAGGTCAGGTCCTGAAACAGCTCCTGGCAAAAGGCGGTGATTTCTCCGGTTGATGGAGGCATCAGTGGTTCACCCAAACGGCGGTACGTTTCTCGATGAAGGCTTCCAATCCCTCGACCGCATCGTGCGTCGACATCAGGCCGTCCAGATAAAGGGATTCGACCTTGTAAAGCTTGGCCTTGACTCGTTCGGCGAAGTCGGACCGTGCCGCGCGCATCGCGAAGCGGAGGGAGCTAGCGCTCTTCGGCGCAAGTTGGGCGTCGAAATAGGCGAGGGCCGCGGCTTCGGGATCGTCGGCGACGTCGTTGACAAGGCCGATGACGCCGGCTTCGTTCCCTGTGATGGTCCGTCCGGACAGGAGAAGGTCCTCTGCCCGCGATCGCCCGATCCTCTCAGGCAGAAGGCACGACGCCGCCGGCGCAAACACGCCCAGCTTCATTTCCGGCTGGCCGAGCCGGGCGTCGGGAGCAGCGAACAACAGTCCGCCGGCCGCCGCCACTTCGAGGCCGCCGCCAAGGCATTGTCCCTTGATCGCCACCAGGATTGGCAGCGGGAAGTCGATCATGGTGCGCATGAGTTCATGCAACGCGATCACCATTGCCGTGCACTTGTCCGGAAGGTGCTCTTCAATACTGGCGCCAAAGCTGAAATCGCGTCCCTCGGAGTCGAGCACCACGCCGCACAAGTTCTGATCCTTCTCATGGGTGCGAAACGCGGCGATCAACGCCGCGATCATTTCGGCATCGATCAGATTGGCGCGGGGCCGATTGAGACGCAGCCGCAGCAATCGGCCATCTCGCTCCATCCAGACCCGCATCGGTTCGGTCATCGACGCGTCCCCGCACCCGGCATGACACTCTCCGTGAGGTCGTCCGTCCATGGCGCGCCACGGGCGAGCGCTTGACGAAGCGCTACGAAGTCGATCTCGCGTCCGGTCTCCTTCGTGCCCTCGTTGAAGGCCCGGAAGCCGGTCCGCGCCTCGGTCATCATGTTGAGGGCGAGCCAGGCGCGCGAGTTCTCCTTGTTGCGGTTCCAGGCGTCCAACTTGGGTTTGCGCAGTTCCTCGACGGACTTCGTAACGCAATCGGGGAAGGTGTACAGAAGCTTGGTGCACAGCGCCTCGACCGTCTCGTCGAGCAGAGAAAGGTCGACGCTTCCGCGCGCCACCACCGCCTTGCCTTCTTTCAGTGCCTCGCCGGTCTTGGGCTCGCCGTGGATGATCCGTCCCCAGTCATCGAACATGCGGTCAGTCCACACCAGTGGGTTGGGAACCCACGCGCCGTCCACCTTAAGAGCCGGCACAACATCCATGACGATGCCCAGCCGATAGGCTTTGTGCGCCGAGAATGGTTCACACAGCACGCCCGAGACCAGGGCTTGCTCGCAACCGATCATGACCGGCAGGAAGTCCGTCGCACCACCGATCGCCGCCGATCCGTGCTTTGGACCGGCCTGACCAAAGCGCGCCAGGTCCTGGGCAACGGAAAAGTCGCAGGCCATGCCGATTTCCTGGCCGCCGCCCACGCGCATGCCGTTGACCCGGCAAATGACGGGTTTGTCGCACCCTAGAATCGCCGACACCATGTCGTTGAACAAACGCATGTACTGTCGGTATTCCTGCGGATTGCCGGCATAGTACTCGGCATACTCCTTGGTGTTGCCGCCGGTGCAGAATGCCTTGTCGCCGGTCCCCGTAAACACGACCGCAACAACGTCGCGGGCGTTGCTGGCGGCGCGAAAGGCGAGGATCGTGCCCTTCACCATGTCGGTGGTGTAGGAATTGAATTGGCCCGGATTGTCGAGCGTGATCCAAGCGTTGTACAAGCCCGTCACTGGGGCGCCGTCACTGCCCCGGACCGGCCGCTTTTCGAACAGGATGCCCTTCGCCACTTGCTCGCGGACACCATCCGCGACCAGGTCGTGGTTCTTCAACGCCGCCGTTGCGGCGCCCCTTTGGTCGTTCATGGTCTATTTCCCCTCATGTTTCCGGTATTAGGACGGCGCGCCGCTTCATCTCGCCGGCGTGCACCGCCTCGAAGACGCGGTTGATGTCCGAAAGCGGATGGCGCGCCACGAAGGGGGACACCCGGACGCGGCCATCCAGCACGAGATCCAGCGCCGCCGGATACAGGTCAGGCGGGCATCCCCAGTTTCCCAGCGCGCGGGCGTGAAACGCCATCAGGTTCGACAGGCGCACCTCCACGCGGTCCATGCTGAATCCGACGACGCACAGCGTCGCTCCGTGATTGAGCAGACCGAACGCCGTCGACTGGCCGGCGCCGGTACCGGAGCACTCCATGATGATCCACTCGGTGTTTCGCAGGCCACGGTCCGCGGCAAAGGCGCCGATCGCTTTGCGGAGCGCGCGGGGATCGTGCTCCTTTGCATTCAGCGTCATCGCCGCGCCACTGTTCGCGGCCGCCTCCAGTTTCGACGGATCAATGTCGATCGCCGCGACCGTCGCGCCGAGCGCCTTCGCGACCTGGACGGCGTAACCGCCTATGCCGCCGACGCCAACGACGATGACCAGATCGCCATCCCCGACCCCTGCCTGAACCGCGGCCTGATAGGGTGTGGTCACGGCATCGGCGATTACGGACGCGTCAGCCAACTCCATGCCGATGGCGGCGAGCCGGCCCTCGTCGAGGGGGCAGAGGCCGAACGCCGGAACGACGACATGGGTCGCGAAACCGCCGTGAATGTCATTGCCGGGCATCTTCTGCTGCCGGCAAATGGTGTACTTGCCGCGCCGGCAGGCGTCACACGTGCCACAGGGAATGACGGCGGGAACGATGACCGTGCGCCCCATCCACTGTTCGGCGCCGGGACCCGCCGCTGAGACGCGGCCGCTTATTTCGTGGCCAAGCGCCAGCGGCAGCGGATGGTTGGTGCGCACGCCGTCGAAGTAGTACCCGAGATCGGTATGGCAGACGCCGCATCCGGCAACCGCAATGACGACTTCCTGCGGGCCGGGCGCGCCCGGATCGAAGGTTTCGGGCGTCATCGGCTCGCCTCTGCCGGTCATCACCCACCGTGTTGCTGTTTCTGCCATGGTCGGATGCCGTTCCTCTTGCTGGCTTATTCTTTCGGGTCTTCCGATGCTTTCGCCGGGCAACTCCCCATCGTGCGCGCGCCCGAACGCGGCACAAGTCCTTCTTGGACAGGATTATTATGGTAAACGCGTACTGCAATACCGATTTAATGTCAACAACAACCCGCGTTTCCGGCAGGGAAGGCTCAGGCCGACCCTGCAAACAATCCTACTTTGGCACTTCGACGGTGACCTTAATGGCCGAATAGTAGGCCACCAGATCGTCCATATCCTCGTCGGTTAGGTCGCCGGCGATGATGTTCATCTCCTGATGGGTGCGTTCACCCGACCTAAATTTCTCCAATTGAGCCCTCATATATATTTCGCTTTGTCCGGCGATATGAGGAACATCGGGTCGGACGCCGAGGCCATCCTGGCCGTGGCAAACGGCGCAGGCGGACGCTTTCTTCCGCCCGGCCGCCGCGTCGCCGGCGTGAGACGGGTTTGCCGCAATGACGAAGCAGCCGGTAGCGGCCACCGTGGAGAGCGCGCGCACCCATCCCCCGATTACGGAAACGCTCATCGCGAATCCCTTCAATCAAGGTACAAGTTGACGGTAGGGGAGCACGGTGAAACCATGCTCCCCGCTTCGATCGGCCTGATGGGTCCCTCAGCCCTCGTACCAGATCCGGTAGATTGCACCGACGAGATCATCGGAAACCAGCATCGAGCCATCCTGCATCTGCACAACGTCCACGGGGCGGCCGAAATACTCCCCTGTCTCCTCGGCAAGCCAGCCGGAAGCGAAGACCTCGGTTTCGGCTGCGCTGCCGTCTTCATTGAGACTGGTAAACAGGATCCGCGCACCGACCGGAGAAGTGCGGTTCCACGAACCGTGCTGAGCCACGAAGATGCCGCCGCGATACTTTTCCGGGAACATCTTGCCCCGGTAGAACATCATGCCGAGATCGGCCGCGTGCGCGTCCATCTCCACCTGGGGAAAAACGGCATCGGCCGGCGGATCGGAGTCCTTGTACTCGTTGGTTCGAACGCTGCCGCCGCCGTACCACGGGAAACCGAAGTGCTGCCCGGCGTCCGTGATGCGGTTGAGTTCACCCGGCGGGATATCGTCGCCCATACCGTCCACCTGATTGTCGGTGAACCACAATTCACCGTTGGCCGGATTGAAGTCCATGCCGACGGAATTGCGAATGCCGCGTGCGACGACCTCGCGTTTGCTGCCGTCGCGTTCCAT
>JAHCKI010000194.1 GCA_026125865.1 Rhodospirillales bacterium | reverse complement strand
GACCCCATCGGCGAGCGTTCGCGACGCCTCGAGCGGGCCGCAAACGCGACCCTTGAGCGCGCACTGTCGCAGCTTCCGGACAGCGTCCTGTGCCGCTCATGATGCTCGGCATCACGTCGCGGCACACTCCTAACCGGAAGCCGCGATAGTGCGTCACAACAGGTCAATATTTCCGACCGTTGGTATAAGGATGGCGCGTAGGCGCTCCGGCGCCACAATGCAATAGTGGCCGTCGAGTTTGCTGAGGATGCCCTCATTGCTCCACTGATTGAGCTGGCGAGACACGTTTTCCCGGGCCGAGCCGGTCATCAGGCCGAGATCGGCTTGGGTGAATTTGTGGCAGATCAACAGCCGGCCATCTTCCAGTGGACGCCCGATCCCCTCGGCAAGGCGCAGTAAAACATGCGCGAGCCGTCCTTCCAGCGGCAGGTTCTGATGAACGGCGACTGTTTCGTTCGTCGCGCGCAACCGTCCGCTGACGATTTTCAACAAGCGCTGGTAAATGACCGGATGAACTTCGGCGATGCGGTTGAAATCGCGTGTGGCGAGAAAGGCCAATACCGACGGTTCCAGGGCGATGACTGTCGCCGAACGCGGTGTTCCATCACCCAGCCCCATCTCGCCGGTAACATCGCCGGGCCCAAGGATGGCAATGACAGACTCGTTACCCTCGGCGTCCAATATCGAGATTTTCAGTAGGCCTTCGAAGACGCTGTAGCAGCCGTCGGGCTCATCTTCCTGCGTGAACAATGTTTCACCGCGAACGAGTCGAACCGGCCGCATGGCCGAGGACAACTCCTCAAGGATATCAACCGGGAGCCCGGCAAAAAGCACCGAGTCTTTAAGGCCTGTAGTTTCCATCCTCGCCATGTTTTTTTTCCGCGCCAACCCGCTGGTTGGTCAATATTGTGAAAGCACGGGCTTCGCCAATCAAGCGCGACGGTCTCTACAGAAATATCAAAGGCTGATTGACGGCGGGCAAATTCCATCGTCGCCAGCGGCTTCTCTCAAAGACGAACAAGGGGTTCTCTGAGGATACCCAGCGGTATGAGGACGCGGCGAGAGGGGAGATCTGGTCGCCCTCCCACCGGCCATGTCTATGTGCCGGGGGGGAGTAGGGCGGGCTCGGGTTGAATCGCCGACAGAAAGGCGCGGTTGAGGTGGGCGGTTTTCTTGGACGCAGCGTGTGTTGCGCCAGCGTTGGCGGTATTTGCGCGGCGGCCGTTTTTGCGGCCCTGAATCGGTGCCGACGCCGTCAGCGCTTCGCGTTGAATCCATTCCGCGCTGCTCATTTCAGCATCGATCACCACAACGGACGAGCCATGACGGGTTATGCCGTAAAGCAACGGAGCGAAGGCTTTTGGCAAGCGGATGCAGCCATGGGAAGCCGGACGTCCCGGAAGGCGGCCGGCATGAAGGGCGAGACCATCCCAGGTCAGCCGCTGCATGAAAGGCATGGGAGCATCGTCATAGAGATTTGAGAAGTGCTCTTTTTTCTTTTGCAGGATGGTGTACTCGCCCGCCGGTGTCGCGTAACCGGGACGACCGGTGCTGACGGTGGAGACGGCGATCAGGACACCGTTGCGGTGAACATGAAGAACCTGCTCCGGTAAACTGACGGTGATGCGAATTTCACCGTCGGAGGCGCGATCCGGTAGCCAGACGAACTGACCCGCCTCCAGTTCGATGGGATCGGGAGGTGTTTCCAAATTAACAATCGTTCCGGTGAACGCCGAAGCACCGGAGACATTGAAGCAAGTCACCAAAAAGGCGGCGGAAACAGCCGCTGACACCGAAGCCCATCGGCCCGGCGCAAAAAAACGCGAAACTCTCAAGGCATTCTCCCATGGTCCATGTGCGCCCGTTCGAGGTCGCACGAGTCGATGAGGATCATCCCTTCCACAGCCCCGCGCGCTGCCGTTATTGTTCAGACATCGGTCGGGTGTCTCCGACCGGTGGCCCGCATGCGCACGTTTCCCTATTCGCTGTTCGCTCAGCACCAGCGACGGATGATGATGAAAAACGTGTTCGGAGAAAGTGACGGATGTCACAGATGAGGACAGAAAATTTTCGTCCAAATTTTAAGAAAGAATGCCGCAAGTACAAATATTTGGGTTTTGTTTATCATGGGCACCGATGATCCGTTCTTGCAGGGTTTTGGAATGAACTGCAACTCAACCATGTTTGATGCATGTTTTGCGGGCGAGGGATGAGGGAACTTCGCCGAATATCGCACAGGGCGGTGAAGCGCCTTCGGGAGGTGGTTCGGCAGGACATCCTTATTCTGTCGCTGCTGGCCATGATTGTCGGCGCGGCGGTTGGAGGCGCCGTGATTTTGTTCCGTGAGACGATTGCGGCGCTTCAGGCAATGGCCTATGGCACCGGTTCGCCACGACTATCCATTTACGCTGCCGTACTTCCCTGGTGGCATGTTTTGTTGGCGCCCACGGTCGGCGGACTGCTCGTCGGGTTATGGGTTCATTTGTTTCTGCCGGGTCGCAGGCCCCAAGGCGTGGCCGACGCCATTGAGGCCAGCACGCTGAATGCCGGCCGTATGTCGCCGAAAGCCGGACTTTGGGGGGCGGTGGTCAATGCCATGTCCATCGGCGTCGGAGCTTCCGTCGGCCGCGAGGGGCCGGCCGTCCATCTCGGGGCCGCCATCGGCAGTTGGTTCGCGCAACGTCTGAAACTGGCACGTCGGCTGTCGCGCACGCTGCTCGGATGCGGCGTCGCGTCGGCCGTTGCCGCTTCGTTCAATGCCCCCATCGCCGGTGCTCTGTTCGCCAACGAAGTGGTCATCGGCCACTACGCCCTCAATTCCTTCGCGCCCGTCGTTATCTCCAGCGTGATAGGAACCATGGTGTCGCGCGCGTACTTCGGCGATTTTCCGGCGTTCGAAGTATCGGCGCATCCGGTGTTCTCGGCCTGGGAACTGCCGGCGTTTCTCGGACTCGGTGTCCTTGCGGGCATCACCGCCATTTTGTTTGTTCGCGGCATCAAGGTGACCCAGGACATCGCCGCCAAGACTCCGGGGCCGCCATGGCTGCGTCCAGCACTTGGGGGAGTTTTGGTGGGGCTGATCGCCATCCCTCTGCCGCAAGTGCTGGGTGTCGGTTATGGTGTCACGGAACAAGTGATCGTGGCGGCCATGCCGCTCGGACTTGCCGCGACGGTTTGTGTCGCCAAGCTGGTGGCCACCGCCATATCCTTCGGTTTCGGCTTTGGGGGCGGGGTTTTCAGTCCCTCCCTCGTGATCGGGGCAACGCTCGGCGGCACCTACGGAATGGTGCTTGCGGATGTATTGCCGGCGGTGACCAGCGGTTCGAGCGCCTACACCATCATCGGCATGGGGGCCATGGCGGCCGCCGTGCTGGGGGCGCCGATTTCCACCACACTCATCGTCTTCGAAATGACGGCCGACTACAAGCTGACCATGGCCGTGATGCTGGCTGTTGTCGTCAGCACCGTGATCGGCAGATCTTTGCACGGCCAGTCTTTCTTCACCTGGCAACTGGAACAGCGCGGCCTTGATCTCCACGGCGGGTTCCAGGCGGCGCTTCTCCGCAATATCCTCGTCCGCGAGGTGGTATCGCTTCGTTGCGAAGTGGTGACGCCCGGCGTCGGACTGCATGACCTGCGCGGGATGCTGCAACATTCCATGTCCGGCGAGCTGTTCGTGATAAACGATCAAGGCCGGTTGATCGGCACGTTGACGCTCGCCGACATGAGCGAGACGGCGTTCGACCGATTTCTCGATGATTTGGTCAACGCCGGCGATATCGCTCACCGCGAAGCACCGGTGCTCGCGCTAGACGACAGCTTGGAAACAGCGCTCAAGGTGATGCGGACGACGGGTCAGGCGCTGATCGCGGTCGTCGACGACCACAAAACCCGGCGTTTCGACGGTGCGCTGCACGAACGCGATGCCATGACCGCCTACACGCGTGCCTTGTTGGAAGCGCGCCGCGAAGAACACCCTTAGCAAGTGATTGGTTTTATAGAGTTTTTTGTTCATTAAGAGTGCGTCTTAAAGACCGTCTCGCGCTTTGGTTGTCTTGCGGGCATATCTTGCGTAGAATAGAGGAATGGCAAGCGAGGTTCTTCGTTGCCGGAACTGCCGAACGATGCGAGGTTTCTGAAATGGTTAAGGTTTTGGCTTTAGCTGTCATGGCGATCGCGGTGGCCGCCTGTACGGGCGGGTATGCGACGTCAAGTTATCAGCCGGTTGTTGACGTATATGGTTCGCCCGGAAAGGATCCGGCAGACTATCAGAGCGATTTATTTCAGTGTCAGCAATTGGGCTCACAGCGCAGCCAGCTTGAGGAGGGCGCGGGAGGCGCGCTCGTGGGAGGCGCAGTTGGTGCCGCGGGCGGTGCCATCATTGGTGCTTTTACCGGCAGCGCCGGTACGGGAGCCGCTCTCGGTGCCGCGACAGGAGCGGTGGCGGGCGGCAGCAGCACCGCCTACCAATCGAACACCAACCGACAGGACATCGTGATGAACTGCATGCGAAATCGCGGTTGGAGCGTCGTCGGCCGTTAGTTGATCCCCCGTTTGAAGGGGCATCGGGGTCGGGGAGACTGGTAGGTCGAATCGATCCCGGTGATGACGCGACCAAGCGCACGTCACGGTAACCGCACGACCCAACCTACGAACTTGAAATCCATCCATTCCTGAAATACCGCCTCATACCGCCGCGTCGGTGGTGGTATACAGGTTGGATGACGGATCCGTTCGAACTCACCGACGCACCGCCGGCACCGCGGCAACAGTCGTTTCGCCACCTCGAAGCCCTCAACCCGACACAGCGGGAAGCGGTCGAGGCCATTGATGGACCGGTACTGGTTTTGGCCGGCGCCGGGACCGGAAAAACACGCGTCCTGACCACGCGGCTTGCCCACATTCTTTCACTGGGCAAGGCCAGGCCATGGCAAATTCTGGCCGTGACGTTCACCAACAAGGCGGCGCGCGAAATGCGGGAACGGGTCGCCGATCTGCTGAATACGGCGGTCGAGGGATGGTGGGTCGGAACCTTCCACGCCAGCGCCGCCCGCATGCTTCGCGGCCATGCCGAAA
>JAHCKI010000193.1 GCA_026125865.1 Rhodospirillales bacterium | reverse complement strand
TCTGACTGATACGAAGACCGAGACGCCGACCGCGAATGCGCGCGCCAACATAACGATCAATGGGGTCCGGCCCCTCTTCCGTCACCGAGCGTCTCATGGCAAAAAGACTACCCCCACTTGCAGCGCTTGTCGAGATGCACACCGCATCCTGTTGCCCACAATCCACCACTTCTACAATAATTTGTCGATAAAAATCGTTGGTTCATATTACATTGCGAGCAAACGGCGCAGAGATACACGCATCTGTTGGCTATTGATTCAGTTGGGACTTCCCTCTAGCGACCGCAAGTGGCACGATTATCGGGCGTGAACGTGGCGAATCACGTGTTTTGAGGTCCCCAACTCGTGGGTAACGGAGTGGAAATGCGGGACAGGGTGGGTGAACGGTCGGCACAACTATCGCTGGGGTTGTCCTGCCTCGGGCATATGTACTCGCACTTGTTCGCGCCGATCTTCTATGTCGTGGTGCTGACCCTCGATACCGAACTCGGCCTGAGCCATGGCGAGGCGGTCGGCCTGATCGTCGCCGGCAATGTCTTGTATGGCGTTGCGGCGCCCATCGCCGGCTGGCTGGGTGATCGCTGGCGGAGTACGGCCATGATCGGCTTGTTCTTCGTCGGAACGGGCGGTGGCATGGTGCTGACCGGCTTCGCGGCAACGCCTTTTCAGATCGCGGCCGCTCTCGCCGTCACCGGCCTGTTCGCATCCATCTATCACCCCGTGGGGATCGCCTGGCTGGTGCGCAACGCCCGAACGCGCGGCATGGCGCTGGGCATCAACGGCGTGTTCGGCAGCCTCGGACCGGCGGTGGCGGCGCTGACGGCGGGCATTTTGATCGATACCTGGGGATGGCGGTCGGCATTCTTAGTCCCCGGTGCCGTCGTATTGGCCACGGGCGCCGTGTTCTTCTGGCTGGTGTATCGTGGATCCATCGTCGAAACGAGGGAGGATCGGCGCCCCGACCCGCCCGCGACGTCTCGCGATACGGCCCGCGCCTTCGCGGTTCTGGCCGTAACCTTGCTGTGCAGCGGCCTCATTTATCAATCGACGCAACCGGCGTTGCCCAAGATCTTTTCCGAACGGCTGGTGGATGTCATTGATCAGGGCGTCGGCGGCGTCTCGATGCTGGTGGCGATCGTCTATCTGACGTCCGGCGCCATGCAGGTTTTGGCCGGCCATCTCGCCGACCGTTACCCTTTGAAAACCGTCTATCTGAGCTGTTACGTCCTTCAGGTACCGTTCCTGGTTCTTGCCGCCGGTTGCGGGGGCGCCGGACTCGTGCTGGTGGCGATGATCATGGTTTCGGTGAATGTGGGCGCGTTGCCCGCCGAAAACAGTCTGGTGGCCCGCTACGCGCCCAGCCGCTGGCGCGGGTTGGCGTTTGGCCTGAAGTTTATTTTAGCGTTCGGTATCAGCGGATTTGGCGTGAAACTTGAGGGCATGCTTTACGACTTGACGGGCGACTTCTGGTGGCTGTTCATGGTCCTCGCCGGGATCGCCGTGGTCGGCGTCGCCGCCGCCGCCCTTTTGCCCACCGAGCGGCGCGAGCCGATAGCCGTGGCGGCGGAATAACTATGAATGAGGTTGTGCCGGCAGCAGCACGGCTCGAACGGGGCGATGATCGGAGCCGACGGAGTCGAGCACTTCAATGTTCTTGACCGTCAAATCGCGAACCAGGATGTGGTCGATGCGAAGGCCCAAGGGGCCAAGCCATGTCGGCCAGGTGACGGGAAACAGAGCCGTCGCGCGGGCATTCGTTGCGGACAGAAACTCACGGAAAACAGGTGAATAGGGGCTTGTATTAAAGTCTCCCGCCAGAACGAGAGGACCTGCGCGACCGGCTATGTGGTCGGCTATACCGAGGAGATAGCGGTTACGGTCGTCGAGCATAGCGGGTGACATGGGCTCAACGCAGTCGATCGCCACGATCCATGGTTCGAACCCTTCGGCGATGTCGAGGCGCGCCAGCGCTGCGACGCGCAAACGGGGACTCGGTTGTAACTTTATCCCGTCCATGATCGGGTAACGCGACAAAACCGTAATGGCGCGTGCGAACGGGAAACTGTCTGAATCGAGGGTGGAATCGAAAACGTCGAGTTGAAAGGGGTACCAGGCGCCCTCTCGAAGCCGGGCGGCGAACGGCGCGGGGGTTTCCTGCAACAGAACAACATCGGCGGGTCGCGTGGCGATCCAGTCGACGAGAGCGTCTGTACGCGGATTGCCGTCAAACATGTTGAACGTGATGACGCTTAAGGACACGTCGGTGTCTCGTATCGAATCCGCGTTCGTTTCCTCGTGCGTCGGGAACGCGTCCCAGATCAGGAAAGCGTAAAACAACACGAGCACCACCGCGAATGCGGTCGTCCGGGGCAATCGGAGAGCAAGAGCTGCACAACCAACCACAACGCTCGCGACCAAGTATTGTGGTACGAAATGGCTGAAAAGTTCAAGTGGCCAGTAGGTTAGAGAGAAAAGCTGAACAAACGCTGCAAACGTGAGGCCGGTTGTGCACACCCGCAATCCCCAACCGAAGAGAGGGGGAGGCAATCCGCGCCGGTACGTTCGTCTTGCGGGCAACGACACGATATTTCAACTTAGATTTGTGACGTAAATACCTGTGTATACGCATGAAAAAACGCGTTGTGCGGGGTACGGGGTACGGAGTACGCAGGGTGTCAGTCGGCGGTCGCGGACCGCAAACCGGTATCCAGGTCGCGAATCAGGTCCTCGACACTTTCGATACCGACAGAGAGACGGATGACATCCGGGCCGGCGCCGGCGGCGATCTGCTGTGCTTCGGAAAGCTGGCGGTGGGTGGTGGAGGCGGGATGGATGATCAGCGAGCGGGTGTCACCCAGATTGGCGAGATGGGAAAACAGGTTCACCGATTCGACCAGCTTGACCCCAGCTTCGAACCCGCCTTTAAGTCCAAAGGTGAAAACGGACCCGCAACCTACTGGTAAATACTTCTTTGCCAGCCCGCGATAGGGGCTCGACTTGAGCCCCGGGTAGGAGACCCAGGCAACCGCCGGATGCGCCTCGAGGAACTCGGCGACGGCTTGGGCGTTTTCAGTGTGCCGTTGCATGCGCAGCGGCAGCGTCTCGATGCCGGTGATGGTGTAGAAAGCGTTGGCGGGGGACAGGGATGGTCCGAAGTCACGGAGCGCCACCGCCCGCGCCTTGGTGGTGAAGCCGAAGTCCCCGAACGTTTCATAGAAGGTGAGGTCGTGATACGCCGGGTCCGGCTTCGTCATGCTGGGGAATTTGTCGTTTTGCGCCCAATCGAAGTGGCCGGATTCGACCAAAGCGCCGCCCATGGCGTTGCCGTGGCCGGAAAGGAACTTCGTCGTCGAATGGACGATGAGATCGGCGCCCCAATCGAACGGCCGGAACAGATAGGGCGAGGGGACGGTGTTGTCGACGATCAAGGGGATACCGGCGGCGTGGGCGATGTCGGCGATGGGCTCCACATCGACGACCACGGCGCCGGGATTGGCCAGTTGCTCGACGAAAATGGCCTTGCAGCGGGGCGTCAGCGCGGCGCGGAAATTCTCGGGATCGCGGGGATCGACGAAATGGCAGGTCCAGCCCAGTTTCTTGAAGCTGATGCCGAACTGGGTGATCGAACCGCCGTAAAGGTTGCGGGACGCGATGAACTCGTCGCCCGGTTCCAGCAACGTGAAGAAGGTGAGGAACTGGGCGGCGTGCCCCGAGGCCGAACAGACGCAGGCGCGACCGCCTTCGAGGTTGGCGATCCGCTCTTCGAGCACCGCGACCGTCGGATTGGTCAGCCGCGAGTAAATGAAACCGAAGGTCTGCAGATTGAACAGGTCGGCGGCGTGGTCCACGTCCTCGAACACATAGGCCGTCGTTTGATAGATCGGTGTCGAACGGGCGCCGGTGACTGCATCGGGCCGCGCGCCAGCGTGAATCGCCCGCGTTGCGAAGCCGAACGACGGATCGGCGTCGGGAGGGGTGTTGCCGGAAGTGTCGATGTTACCGGCGTTGCCCGTATTGTCGTTGTCGCTCAATGGTGCAGCCTCGGCCGTTTGGCGGAAATGATGCCGGAGTTGACTCCCTGCCAGCCGATTTCACCGAAAAGGCGACCGTATTCGATCTTGACGCAGCGATCCATGATCACGGTCAATCCCGCCTCTTCGGCGCGCCGCGCCGCGTCGGCATTGCGGACTCCCAACTGCATCCAAACGGTGCGGGCGCCGAGCCGGTCCTTGAGGGCGATGGCCTCGTCGACGACGGCGCCGGCGGCGTCGGAGGATCGAAAAATATCCACAATCTCCACCGGTCCCGGCGCCGCGTCGGCGAGGTCAGCGAGGCTCGTATAAGTCTGTTCGCCGAGGATCTGGGTTCCCGCGGCGCGTGGGTTGACGGGAATCACCCGATAGCCCTTGCCCTGCAGATACTTCATGGCGAAGTTGGAGGGCCGCACCCAGTTGGGCGACGCGCCGACCATGGCTATGGTCCGCGTTTCCCTGAGAATCCGCCGAACGAGATCGTTGTCGTAGTGGAGCGGGGCGAGGGACACGGACGCGCCGGTCATCGTCCCTTCCATTCCGGCATGGGTTGCTTGGCGATGAAGGCATCCACGCCGGCTTGCGCATCCTCGGCCATCATGTTGCAGGTCATGACCTCGCTCGCCGCTTCGTAGGCGGCTTCGGTGCCCAATTCGATCTGTTTGTAGAAAAGGCCCTTGCCAAGAGCGACGGCCAGGGGCGATTTCGCGGCGATCTTTTGGGCCATCTCGGCGACGGCCCGGTCCAGGTCCTCGGCCGGTACGATGCGGTTGACGAGGCCGAATTGGCGGGCGGTTTCGGCGTCGATGAAATCGCCGGTCACCAGCATTTCCATGGCCTGTTTGCGAGGCAGCTTGCGAGTCAAGGCGACCATGGGCGTCGAGCAGAACAGGCCGAGATTGACTCCGGACACGGCGAAGCGCGCCGTTTCCACCGCGACGGCGAGATCGCAGGACGCCACAAGCTGACAACCGGCCGCCGTCGCAATGCCATGAACGCGGGCGATGACCGGCTGCGGAATGCGTGTGATCGTCATCATCATGCGCCCGCATTGGCC
>JAHCKI010000192.1 GCA_026125865.1 Rhodospirillales bacterium | reverse complement strand
CCGGCACCGCTCTCATCAATTCGTTGAGCTCTTTTTCTTCCTCGAACAAGTCCTTCAGCGTTTCCGTGTCGGCCGGCAAGTTCTTGACCGACTGCGCCATCGCGAAC
Organism: Rhodospirillales bacterium; assembly: GCA_026125865.1. GTDB lineage: Bacteria > Pseudomonadota > Alphaproteobacteria > Rhodospirillales > Defluviicoccaceae > JADJXQ01. The sequence continues at coordinate 5,000 of JAHCKI010000192.1, read as the reverse complement.
AGCGCTTTTTGGCTGTTTGCAAAGGTAGGGTCATTCATATCGGCAAGGCTTCGTTCCGCACACGCCGACGCCGCCGTCTCTATCTCGTTGACGAGGTTCTGCTTCCAAGTCTCAAAGTCCATCGTTCTCCTCCTTCCTCGCCTGACGATCCGCCGGCCCGGACGGGGGTCGGGATACCGCCACGCTTGGCCCTGAAAAAGAATCAGATATACTGCATGTCTGTATTAATACTGGTATACCATTTACCTGTATTTGGCAAGAGGTGGAGTTTAGCGCGTTGCGAATGACGCAGTTTTCCAACTTCGCGATTCGAGTGCTGATGTATGCGGGCCTGCGTGGATCGAAGCCGAGCGCACTTCCCGAAATCGCCAGAGCCTACGGCGTTTCCTACAACCACCTGAAGAAGGCCGCGGCCCTACTTTGTAGTCACGGCTATCTGGAAGCGGTGCGCGGACGGGACGGCGGTGTCCGGTTGGCCATGGATCCTATGGACATCGGTATCGGCGACGTCATCCGGGCCACCGAGGGTCGGTCGGTTCTCGTTGAATGCTTCGATGGAACATCCAATACCTGCCCGCTGGAGACAGCGTGCCAACTCAAGCGGGCATTGGAAGAGGCCCTGGGGGCGTTCTTCAAGGTCCTTGACGGCTACACGCTGGCCGATCTGATTCGTTCTCCCGACCAGATCGCACCCCTTCTCGCGATCGCTCAACCCGAGCCGGGATTGGGAGACGGCCAGGAGAAACAACCCTTTGCAACTGCTTGAGAAAGCATTGAACACAGCGCTGACGGACGAGTGAAAGACCCGGTCCAGTCCACAAGACACAGGCGCTCCCGTCAAACGCATCATTTACTCCAGAACAGACCCTTAACGGTTGTACCAGTCGCGCTCGGAACCATGTGAGCGCTTCTGCTGGAGGCGGTCGGCGGCCCACATGTCGCCGGCTTTGCAGGCCTGAATGGCGGCGTTGTCCGTGTAGCGCGCGCACGGTTGAGGTGAGGGCGCTCCGTACCCCGATCCGGAACCTCCCGATCCACCGCCTCCTCCCAGATTGGGCGCCGCCGGTTGGTTGGCCCAGCCCCTCAGTGCCGGTCCGAAAATGCCGCCAAAACCCATGCTGCGTTTTAAAAGCTCGATGCGCATCCGCAGCTCGGCATCGCTCATCGGTTGCCCCGCACCGGAACCCCCGCCACTGCCCGGTGGGCTTATCGAGGGTTGAGAGGGCGCTGGTGACGGGTTTCCTTGGGGAGCGGAAGGCCCGATGGTGGGCTGCCCGCCGGCCGCCTCCATTTTGGTACTTGGTGTCAGTATGGCCATGGCAGTCACTATTGCCGCGGCTCGCAAACCTCGGTGCCGATTGCAACCACCTCGCAGCTTGCTCATTTTCGGTCTTCCTTTTTGCGCTACTTCCTTCTTGCCTACGGTCCAAAATTTATACGCGGACAACAGCGGTCGTATTACGGGTGCGGCGTGGAAATCGGCCATGTCTGCGCCTTACGGCGATACATTCGCGCCGGCTCGCCATAGGCCTTGCCATCCATCTGATATGGACTGTCAAATCGAAACACACCGAAGACGCCCATCTTCGCAAACACCCCCTTGTAGGTCCAAATCGCGGCGTGCTCATATCCGCCATACTGATTCCTGAACAAAACGACACGTTCCTCGCCCATCGGCGGGGGAGACGACAAGTCCAACGCCATCGGCTTCCAACCGTGCCTCTTCGTGAAATATTCGAGCAGTGCCTGTGGCCGGTCCGGCGGAATTGGGATGTGACCTTGGACAATTTGGCCCTGGTGATTGAATTTGGGACCGACCCAACCTTCCGGATGTTCCGGTTTGGCGGCATAGCCGTAACAATTGTATGAGTATGAAGCGCGCCCCCACACTTCCACCTTCCCATTGAACAAATTCGGCATTCTGCCTGTTTTATACTGGGACTCGACCAGAAGACATTTGTCGAATTCTCTCCAGTTCCGGTCGTTTTGCAGATACTGCGCCCAATTACCTTTGAGCATCCCCAAACACGCTTTCGAGTCTCTCATAATAAACTCAGGAATTGCGGCCCACGGCTGGGGCAATTGCTGCTGTTGTACGGGATTCCTGTTTGAGAACGGCGAGGAACCACCGCCTGGCGGCGGCGGCAGATTGTCAGGAATATTCTTTCCCGTCCTTTGGGACGGTGAACCGGCCAGCGTCACAACGCCGGCAATGCCGGTAGACGTCCGATGTTCCAAACCCGGTGACAGGGCGGCCGCTTCGAAGCTGCTCAGGAGAGCAACGAAGCCCATCAGGATTGCACGTCGCATGTTTGCAGCGTCCCACACCACGCGCGTGGATGCCTCTACAATTTTTTATCCGTTGGCTCCCACGCCCGCGCGCATCGCTCAGACGAGACGGACAAAAACCTGGTTCCGGCCCCTCTCCTCGACAATTATAAATCTAACACAAACCGCAGCCAACGGCGACGGCTTTGGACCGCGATGAAGATGGGAAATGGAGCGCATCGCGCACCGTTTTCAAACGTACGATGTCAGATTCGCTATTTTGAAAAAACTGAAAACATCAGGACCGGATGACGGCTCGGTAGGCGTGCCAGCTGGCGTGGCCGATGAGGGGTAGCGTGACGGCGAGGCCGATGTAGAAGGTCACCAAACCGGCGAAGGTGAAGACGACGATCAAGGCCGCCCATACCGCCATGACCCGTGCGTTCATGATCACGGCAACAAAGCTGACGATGATGGCTTGCAGGAGATCCGCCTTGCGATCAAGCATGAGCGGCAGCGAAAAGGCGCTTGTTACGAAAGCCAGCGTCGCCATGACGGAGCCGACGATCGTGCCGATACCCAGAAATACGTTACCCTGGATGGTGAACAGGGCGGCATTCATAATGCTTTGCAGGTCCGTCGATTCGTATGGAAACGACAGTGCGAAAATCATGACCGCGAGCCGAATCCAGATGATGAGGAACAACACCTGCGCCAGACCAAAGCCAAGCAAGTGAACGGGATTGACCCGCCACGCGGTGAGCGCGCGTCCAAGGCTCGGCTTGCGGCCGGCATCCAGATCACGGCTGATGGCATACAGGCCCACGGTTAGGGCCGGTCCCACCAATAGGAAACCGGCAATCGTCGGGGCGATCAGGTATTCAAAACCGGTAACGTAGAGCCCCACGGTCAAAATGAAACCCGCGATGACGAAAATCAACCCATAGGCAACGCTCACAAATCCGGATTTTCGATAATCACGCCAACCCGCCGTCAACCACTTGAACGGCTGGTCGCTGCTGACGGTGCTGACACGATCAACGTAGGGTAAGGCATTTCCACGCGCCACAGGCGCTTGCTCACCAGACATTTCCAACTCCCTCAATTCATTCCAGGTCGAGATCCGGAACCGCGCCGCCTGTCGGCGATCTTGTTGCCGTGTTTTTTTGCTTTCCGGAGATGTTGCCGGTCTGCGCCCGCCCCCGTCAAGCGCATCCATTGGTGTTTCAGCCAAAATCTGGATTCCGGGCGGCCGACCATGCCATCGACCCTGTGGTTTCCGGACTGCCGCACCGGTTTTGCCGGCTCGGGACGACGAAATCGAAAGGTGGTAGGCTCTTGCTTGTTCCGTGGGGTGTTATTCGCTGCGATCTGTTATAGTGTTTTTGAAATCCAGGGGTGTCACCGGCATTTACGTCAACTGGAAAGTGCAAACAAGATGTTGTGCCTCTGGCAGCCAATAAGGGACAAGGAGGAGAGCTTCACCATGAAATCGACATTGCATAAGGCGTCGATGCCCCTTCTGGGCATCGCCGTGCTCGCTGGTTGTCTCGCCGGAACGCCGGCACTAGCCAAAGACAAGGTCACGGTCGGCTTCATCGGACCGCTGACCGGCGGTGTCTCCGCCAACGGCATCGGCGGGCGCAACTCGGCCGATCTCGCCGTGCAGCTTCGCAACGCGGATGCCAATGCCAAGTACGAATATGAACTGCTGGTACAGGACGACGAGTGCAAGCCGAATATCGGCGTGCAAGCCGCAACCAAAATCGCCGCCGACAAGGACGTGATCGGCGCCGTCACCCACTATTGCTCAGCCGTCGCCATCGCCACCGTGGACACCTATCACAAGTTCGGACTTCCCGTCGTGGTGTGGGGCGCGGTGTTGCCGGATATCACCTACGGCAACGAATACAAGGAAGTCCATCGCGTCAACGGCACCATGATCAACCAGAACCAGACGGCCGCCGAATTCATGACCGGCCTCGGTTACAAAACCTGGGCGATCATCCACGACACCACGGACTATGGTAAAGGCCACAACAAGTATTTCAGCGAGAACCTAGCCAAGAATGGCGGTGAAATCGTCGCCACTTTCGGCGTGACGGCTGACCAACAGGACTTCACCGCCGAACTCACCAAAATCAAGTCCCTCAATCCGGACGTGCTGTATTTCGGCGGACTGACGCCGATCGGCGTTCGTATCCGTGCGCAGATGGACAAACTCGGGGTCGACGCGCTGTTCGAGGGCACGTCCGGGATCGTTTCCGATGCGTTCATCGAGGGTACGGGCGATCTGGCCGAAGGTGTCCTTGCCTTTCGTGAGGGCGCGCCGACCGAGATGCTTCCCGGCGGCAAGATCTTCTTGGAAGCCTATGAAAAACAAGGGTACGCCGACCCGCCGGAAGCCTATGGCGCATTCGCTTTTGCGGCCATGAACCTAGTCCTCGACACCATCGAGGCCGTCGGTCCTGACCGCAAGAAGGTGCGCGATGCCCTCAACGGGGTCAAGGATCGAGACTCCATCGTCGGCACGATTTCTTTCGACGATCATGGTCAAAACACCGTCGCGCTGATCACCAAGTACGTGGTCCAGGACGGCAAGTGGACGGTGTGGGAAGACAGCGAGTACGCCAGCGGCGCGCGCAAGTTGGCGCGTCAGCCGTAGACCGGGGCCCGTCGCGGGTGGCCGCGTAGCCACCCGCCGCGCTCTACCAGACCTGCCTAGAGCAAAA
>JAHCKI010000191.1 GCA_026125865.1 Rhodospirillales bacterium | reverse complement strand
GGGCGGATCACCGCTCTCATGAAGGGACTCGGCGGCTTGGACCCCGAAGCCCGGCGCGCCGCCGGAGCCGCCCTCAATGGTCTCAAGAACGATCTGACGGCGGCCATCGAGTGGCGGAAGGCGGTCCTGGTCGATGCCGAATTGGACGCGCGCATCATGCAGGAGGCGCTCGACGTTACGTTGCCGGCGCGACCGGAATCGGAAGGATGCGTCCATCCGATCAGCCAGACGATCGACGAAATCATCGCCATTTTCGGGGAAATGGGCTTCGCCGTTGCCGAGGGGCCGGATATCGAAGACGACTGGCATAATTTCACCGCCCTCAACATTCCACCCGAGCATCCCGCCCGCCAGGAAATGGATACGTTCTATTTGCCGGGCTATTTGCCGGGCCAATTGCCGGATGAGGCCGGCGGCCATCGCTTCGTGCTGCGAACCCATACCTCGCCGGTGCAGATCCGCACAATGGTTCGAAAGCCACCACCGCTGCGGATCATCGCCCCCGGCCGCACCTATCGGTGCGACTACGACGCCACCCACTCCCCCATGTTCCATCAGGTGGAGGGGCTGGTGGTCGATGAAACGACGCACATGGGACACCTGAAAGGCTGCCTCATCGAATTTTGCCGGGCCTTCTTCGGCGTCGATGACCTGCCGGTGCGATTCCGTCCGAGCTATTTCCCGTTCACCGAACCCTCCGCCGAGGTGGATATCGGCTGCACCCGCGAAGGGGGCGCCTTCCGCATCGGCCATGGCGACGATTGGCTGGAAATTCTCGGCAGCGGCATGGTCAATCCCCTGGTGCTGGAGAATTGCGGCATCGATTCAAGCCGCTACCAGGGGTTTGCCTTCGGCATGGGGATCGAGCGCATCGCCATGCTGAAGTACGGCATTCCGGACCTGCGCACCTTTTTCGAATCGGATCTGCGCTGGCTGCGCCACTATGGCTTTTCGGCGCTGTCGGTTCCCAGCGTGGTCGGGGGCCTGAACCCATGAAATTTCCTCTGTCATGGTTGAAGGCGCATTTGCGCACCGAGGCCTCGGTCACCGACATCGCCGATCGGCTGACGATGATCGGCCTCGAAATCGAAAGCGTCGAAGACCGGGCCAAAGGCCTTGAGGTTTTCGTGGCCGCAAGCGTCCTTGAATGCCATGCCCACCCCGACGCCGACAAGCTCCGCGTTTGCGTCGTCGATGGCGGCAGCGGAACCTCGCAGGTGGTGTGCGGCGCGCCGAACGCGCGGACCGGCATGAAGGGAGTATTCGCGCCGGCCGGAACCCATATCCCCGGCACCGGCATTTTCCTCAAACGTGCGAAGATCCGGGGCGTCGAAAGCAACGGCATGTTGCTGTCGGAGAGGGAGCTGGGACTGTCCGACGATCATACGGGGATCATCGAATTGCCGGAGGACACCCCCATCGGCGCGCGCGCCGTGGATGTATTGGGCCTCGCCGATCCGGTGATCGACGTTGCCATTACACCCAATCGCGGGGATTGTCTCGGCGTTCGCGGCATCGCCCGTGATCTGGCGGCCGCCGGCCTGGGCACGCTGCAACCTTTGGCGATCGAGGCCATCCCGGGACGCTTCGAAAGTCCAATCCGAGTCTACCGCGAGTTCGATGACGAAACCGCTGGCGCCTGCCCCTATTTCGTGGGCCGCCTTATCCGCGGTGTCCGCAATGCTGAGAGCCCCGAGTGGCTGAAGCGGCGGTTGCTCGCCGTCGGACTGCGACCGATCTCGGCCCTGGTGGACATCACCAACCTGCTGACCCTCGATGTTTGCCGGCCGTTGCATGTGTTCGACGCCGACAAGGTGCGCGGCGACCTGCATGTTCGCTTGGCGCGTCCCGGCGAGAAGCTGCTGGCGCTCAACGGCCGCGAATACGACCTCGGACCCGGCATGACCGTCATCGCCGACGACGAGGAGCCCGAAGCGCTGGGCGGCGTGATGGGCGGCGAACGCACGGCTTGCACCGAAACCACCGTCAACGTGTTTCTGGAGTCGGCCCTGTTCGATCCGGTGCGCACGGCCACCACCGGCCGCGACCTCAACCTCCAATCCGACGCGCGCTACCGGTTTGAGCGCGGCATCGATCCGACGTTCCTGGTCGATGGGATCGAACTGGCCACCAAGCTGGTTCTCGACCTTTGCGGCGGCGAACCTTCGGAACTGGTGATCGCCGGCGCTGAACCTGAATGGCGGCGCTCCCTCGCGCTCCGAAGTGATCGCGTCCTGAAACTTAGTGGCGTTGACGTCCCCGAGAGCGAGAGCAGGCGGATACTGACAACGCTCGGCTTCAAGGTGGCGGACGAGGCGGCGAACAAAGATACCCTGACGGTGTCGGTTCCCCCCTGGCGCAGCGATATCGTCGGCGAGGCCTGCCTTGTTGAGGAAGTGGTGCGGATAGCCGGCTTCGACAGGGTGCCGGTGACGCCCCTCGTTCGGAATTCGTCGCTTCCTCCCGTCGCCCTGACCTCAGTTCAGCGTCGTCGTGCCACGGCGCGCCGGTTGCTCGCGGCGCGGGGATTGGTCGAGGCGGTCACTTATTCGTTCATGTCCTCGGAGCAAATGGCGCTGTTCGGAGCGGTGCCTGTTTCATTGCGTCTGGCCAATCCGATCAGCTCCGAGCTCGATGTGATGAGGACGACCATTCTTCCCAACCTTTTATCGGCGGCGGGACGCAATGCCGATCGCGGTATCCCCAACGGGGCGTTGTTCGAGGTTGGGCCCCAGTACGCCGGCACCAGTCCTGATGATCAGGCAATGGTCGCGGCGGGCATTCGAAGCGGGCGCACGCAACCCCGCCACTGGGCCGACGCCGGGCGGCCCGTGGATGTCTTCGATGCCAAGAATGACGCCTTCGCCGTTCTGGCCGCGATCAAGGCGCCCTCGGACAAGCTGATGATTTCGGATGGAGCTCCGGATTGGTATCACCCCGGGCGCTCCGGCACCTTGCGCCTGGGTCCGGCCAATGTTTTCGCCTGCTTCGGCGAAATCCATCCGCGCATCTTGCGCCGCTTGGGGATCGATGGACCGGTTGCCGCGTTCGAGGTTTTTCTCGACAAACTGCCGTCCTCGAAACAGAAGGATGGGGCGCTCAGGCCGCCACTGGACCTGCCGACGTTGCAGCCGGTCGAGAGGGATTTCGCGTTCGTCGTCGATGCTCCCGTGCCGGCCCAGGATGTGGTGCGCGCCGCGCGAAGCGCCGACAAGACCCTCATCGTCGACGTTCGTGTGTTCGATCTGTTCGTCGGCGAGAGCGTCGGCGCGGGGAAAAAATCGATCGCCATCACCGTCGTTCTGCAACCGACGGAACGAACGTTGACCGACGCCGATCTGGATGTCTTGGCCGATAGCGTCCGAGCGCGGGTCGAAAAGGCAACCGGCGGCGTTCTAAGGTCCTGACACCGTTGGTGTAAACGGGAAGCCGGTAAACCCGGGCTTGCATCAGCCTCGGGCAATCTCTATTTCAACGAGTATGAAGCTTGTTAAGACAACGAGTGAAATCTGGTTCGTATGGCCACGTTGACCATTATCGTCGCGCCTGATCCGCGTTTGAAAATTACCGCCGAAGCCGTCGCGAGCGTGGACGACGACGTGCGTGGGCTCATGGACGACATGCTGGAAACCATGCACGCCGCCAACGGCGTAGGTTTGGCGGCACCGCAGGTCGGCGTGGCGAAACGCGTCATCGTCATCGACGTGTCGAACCCGGACGATCCCCCCCAGCCCATGCGCCTGGCCAATCCCGAAATCGTCTGGGAGTCCGAGGAAATGGTAGGGGCGGAAGAGGGGTGTCTGTCGCTGCCGGAACACTACGCCGACGTGACACGACCGGAGCGCATCCGGGTGCGCTATCTGGACGGCGACAATCAGCCGTGCGAGCAAGAAGCCGACGGCCTGCTCGCCCGGTGCATCCAGCACGAAATAGACCACTTGGACGGCACGCTGTTTGTCGACCACCTGTCGTCGTTAAAACGAAACATAATCCTCCGCAAACTATCAAAATCCCGAAAACAGTTGGCGCCAGCCTGACGGTTTGGGCCGACGGCGCAATATGGCGCTGTAGCGCCGACCTTGCCGGTTGACCGGGCGCGATCATCGACGGAGTCTTGGCGGCATGTTTCTTCGCGGCAAGCGTCGATGTCGCCATCGATGTGGAGCATCCAGCTCTTGGCGACGACCACGGCCACGTGGATCGGATGGCCCATCATCCGGAGAAGGATGCCATCGCCAGGTTGTTCCTTTGCCGCCGGCACTTCAATCCAATCAGTCCTGTGTGTTTCCATGAACGCGGCGAGGGCGGCGCGATTGGCGTCTGCTTCGAAACCGATGCCGTCGTATGCCGGGATCACCTCGCTGAATTGCTCGCGGAGGACCGTGATCAGCAATCTCCAGCAATCCAGGCCGTTCCGATCGCGCCCACTCGCTTTGAATGGCAGGCCGACGTAGTCGGCGGTGCAATCAGGTATCGCCTGAGACATTGTCGCGTACATTCACGAACGAAGATCGGGCTCGCCCGACAGCCTGCGATCTGCTGTCTGGAGCTCATCTTTGGTGATTGCTGAAACCCGGCTTGAACGTCGGCGGAATGCGGCCACAACCCAAGTTCACTCCAGCGGTATGGACGATCACTTTAGGGACCGTCCGTCACTGGCGATCTTGACCATAGGTAGCAATAGTATTTGGATTCTCCATCGTATCGGGTATGTTTACCGCAGGGGAATGAGCAATGCCGATATCGTGAACTCGGAGGCAGTTGGTGGTTTATCGTCTCTTGTACATATCCAAGGCCAAGCGCGACCTCAACGACCAGGATTTGGGTCAAATATTGGCCGTGTCACGAGCAAACAACTCAAAGATGGATATAACGGGGTTATTGTTGTATTTGGATCGCGAGTTTCTTCAAGTCCTTGAAGGCGGCAAACAGGAAGTAGATTCATTATTTAAAAAAATTTCCTCGGATGATCGCCACTTCACCGTAAAGTGTTTGCAAGCAGTAGAAGTTGATGATCGCCTATTTGGTGATTGGAGCATGGCTTACTTGCCAATCTCGCCAGATGAAAAACGCAAGCTAATGGGCGAAGGTGATTTTTTCGCTACGTTT
>JAHCKI010000190.1 GCA_026125865.1 Rhodospirillales bacterium | reverse complement strand
GCACGGCCCTGGCCCGACGGTATCACAAAATCCGCCCGCCGGCGTTTTTCCCGATCGGACATTTGTCGTGACAGCGTCCCATTGACCCGCTCCACCGTCATGCCCGGACGGGCCAACAATCGCTGCCGTTGCAGCCGTTCCGGTGCCGAAACGACCGCGACGCGGTCACACCGCGCGTCGCCTGAGGTCTCGAACAACAACGGTACGTCCAGTACGACCAGGTCGCATCCCTGGCGCGCGGCGATTCGCAAGAACCGCGTTTGGGCCGCACCGACCAGCGGGTGCAGGATCGCTTCCAAGCGCCGCAAATCTTTCTCCGAGCCAAAAACAGCGGACGCCAAGGCCAAGCGATCGACAACGCCGTCGCGAACCACACCCGGAAAAGCGTCCGCGACTGGCGCAACACCGGCACCGCCCCTGTCCAGCAAACCGTGCACGCATTTATCGGCGTCAAAGACGCGAACTCCCAGACGTTTGAACATCACCGCTGCGGTCGATTTCCCCATGGCGATCGAGCCGGTCAGTCCCAGGATCACCATCAATCGGACCCGGCGCCCAAGACAAAGTCGCGAAGTGCCTCGGTTACGTCCGGCATGACGCCAAACCAGGCGGCGAATCCCGGTCGCGCCTGGTGCAGAAGCATGCCCAGACCATCGACGATGGGATGACCGTGCGCTTTCGCGCCTTGTAGTAATGGCGTCATCAGCGGCCGATAGACGATATCGGTAACAAGCGCCATTCGCGGAAGTGAAGAAAGATCAAGGGTAAGCGGCGGATTCCCGACCATCCCCAGGGTTGTCGTATTGACCAGCGTCGCCGCATCGGCAAGGGCGTCATGGCGTTGGTCCCACGGAACCACGCTTATAGGTCCGCCAATGTCCGCCGCCATGGAGCGAGCGCGGGCTTCCGTACGATTGCTCAGTTGAATTTCCGGCGCACCCGCGTCCAACAAGGCCGTGCATACCGCTCGCGCGGCGCCGCCGGCACCCAAGACAACCGCAGGTCCGGCCGACGCCGTCCATTGCGGGCAACCGGCCCCCAAGTTGGCGATGAAACCGAAGGCATCGGTATTGCTTCCGCTCAGTCGCCCATCGGGCTCTACCACCACGGTATTCACGGCGCCCATGCGGCGCGCTTCATCGGAAACCCTATCTACGTATGCCAGCGCCTGTTCCTTGTGCGGCACGGTGACATTAGCGCCCCTGAAACCAAGTTTGGGGAGCGCTTTCAGGGCCTCACGGAAATGGTCGGGATGCACCGACAGGGGAACGTAGGCGCCGTCGATACCATGATGCTTCAGCCAGTAGCCATGGAGGCGCGGTGACAATGAATGGCCGATGGGCCAGCCCATCACCCCGGCCACCATGGCTTTTCCCGAAATCATAACCGTGTTCGCCCGTCGTTTGTCATCTATTCCGGAATGGCGCCTTCTCGCCTGAGGACCTCTAACAAGGGCACCAGCGGCAAACCCAGGATCGTCGAATGATCGCCGTCGATGTGGGAGAATAATTGTAGGCCGATACCCTCGACGCGATACACACCGACCGATTGCATTGCTCCCTCACCCGCGTCCACAAGATATTGTGTCAGAAATCGATCCGAAAAACACCTCATGGTTAGTCGCGCCGTTTCCACGTAGTTCCATATAACGTCGTCGTTTCGCATGACCGTCACGGCACTCACAAGTCGATGGGTTCGACTGCGCAACAGCTTGAGCACCGCTTCGGCTTCTTCGCGGTCTTTGGGTTTACTGAAAATACGTCCACGACAAAACAACATCTGATCGGCGCCGATGATCAGTGCGTCGGCGTGGCGGCGTGAAACCGCCCGCGCCTTCGCTTCGGCGAGGAGCATCGCCGTCGCTGAAACGGTCAACCTCTCCGCTTGGGCGCGCCGCTTGATCGCCCCCTCGTCGATCGCCGCCGGGTCGCAGGTGAACGAAACACCGGCGCGCCGCAACAAGATCCGGCGCGCCTCGCTGGCCGACGCAAGAACGATGGACATCATAGGCACGCCCTATTCCTGGGCCGAAACTTATCCGCAGGCCGCCGGGAAAAACTGGGGAGAAACTGGGGACGGAACGGGGTCGATCGTTCTTCTGAGAAATCTGGACAGCCTCGCCGGTTATACATCAACAAGCCTTTTCCCATTTTCAACAACGCCTCGAAAGCGGCCAATCATGGGGATGACGTCGGCGCTTTCGTGTGGTTGTCCCGGATTTCCCCACCTTTCCGATCGCTTCCAGGTACCGGCGAATTCAAGATAATTTGCCGTTATTCACCTTTTTTTAACAGTCTTGAAACCGGGCCGTCATGGACATCCAGTGTTCTCTGGAAAACCTGTGAACCACGGATAATCCCCGCTTTCCAGCCGCCATAAACAATCACTACCTATAAGATTCTATTTATAATGTGTTAAGGAGATCGGGACTGATCCAAGGCAACGTCGCGAAGTATACCAAGTCCGTGATCAAGAAAGCCCTCCTTGAGGCATTCCGAGGCCCGAGCCCGGAACGCCCGCCCTTTTGGTTTCTTCGGCAAGCCGGGCGTTACCTACCGGAATATCGGGAGCTGAGGCAGAACGCGCCCAACTTTCTCGACTTCTGCTATTCACCGGAGTTGACGGTGGAAGCGGCGCTACAACCCCTCAGCCGTTTCAAAATGGATGCGGCCATCCTGTTCAGCGATATTCTGGTCATTCCCGATGCCCTCGGATGCAAAGTGGACTTTGTCGAAGGCCAGGGCCCGCTGCTGCAACCCATTCGATCCGAAAGAGCCATCGCCGATCTCAGACCCGAGGGCATGGAAGATCACTTGCAGCCGGTTTTCGCATCGGTGCGGGAACTGAGGCGTGTGTTGCCGCCGGAAACGGCGCTGATCGGTTTCGCCGGCGCACCGTGGACTGTGGCCCTGTACATGGTCGAAGGCCGCGGTGGTGGCGAAAGCGATGTAATCCGGCGTTGGGCTTACAGTGAACCCGAGTCGTTTGCGAAGCTGATCGAGGTCCTGGCCGACACCACGGTCGCCTATTTGAAGAAGCAGATCGAATGTGGTGCCGAGGTCGTCATGCTGTTTGATACCTGGGCCGGGCTTCTGTCGGAAACGCAGTTCCACGCATGGGTCATCGCGCCAACTGCCAAAATCGTAAGTCGTCTGAAAGCCAGTGGGAGCGATGTTCCCATCATCGGCTTTCCACGAGGTGCAGGTGCGCTCTACGAAGACTATGTGCGAGAGACGGGGATTGACGGGGTCAGTCTCGATCCGACCGTCCCTTTGACATGGGCCAAAGAAAAATTGCAACCACATTGTCTGGTTCAGGGAAACCTAGACAATCATTTGTTGGTTGCCGGCGGTCGTGGTCTAGGGGAGGAAACCGGGCGGATTCTGAACGCGTTGTCCGGCGGCGGCTTTATCTTCAATCTGGGGCACGGCATTCTTCCGCAAACGCCGCCGGAGCATGTGGCGCGGGTGGCGGAGCGTCTTTTCTCACATGATTCAGCACCGTGACGAAGAAGCGGAAAGTCGCCGTTGTCGTTTTCAACCTGGGCGGGCCGGATCGCCTGGAAGCCATCGAACCTTTCCTGTTCAATCTGTTCAACGATAGGGCGATCATCGGCGCCCCGACGCTGATTCGAAAGGTGTTGGCGTTGTTCATATCGAAGCGCCGGGCGCCTATGGCGCGAAGCATCTATGCCGAGATCGGCGGAAAGTCGCCGTTGCTTGATCGGACAAACCGGCAAGCATCGGCCCTGGAGCAGAAACTCCGAAGCAAAGACCATGATGTCAGGGTATTCGTGTGTATGCGGTATTGGCATCCCATGAGCGCCGAGGTCGCGGCATCGGTGGCGGAATACTCGCCGGATGACGTTGTTTTATTGCCGCTGTATCCGCAATTCTCGACAACGACCACGGCATCATCGTTCAAGGATTGGCGCCGCGCCGCCGAAAAGGCGAACATCGTTGCAACAGAGCGGGCTATTTGTTGTTACCCGGTCAATGCCGGCTTCATCGCGGCGCAGACCGAGCTTATTCAGGAAGCATTGGCGATTGCCGGTAAACAGGGACGACCGCGGGTATTGTTTTCAGCCCACGGCCTGCCGGAGCGCATCGTCGCCCGCGGCGATCCCTATCCATGGCAGGTGGAACAGACGACGGCCGCCGTAGTCGATGCGCTCGGCATTGATGATCTCGACCATGTGGTTTGCTATCAAAGCCGGGTTGGACCGCTTAAGTGGATCGGACCCGATACCGAGGCCGAACTCGAACGGGCCGGACGCGATGGCGTCCCGGTGGTTCTGGCGCCCATCTCGTTCGTGTCCGAGCATTCGGAAACCCTGGTCGAACTGGATATCACCTACCGGGATTTGGCCGCGCGGCATGGCGTCAACACCTATGTTCGGGTACCCGCCGTCGGAACTACGGAAGCGTTCATCGAAGGCCTTGCGGATTTAGTCAATACCTCATTAAATAGGCAACCATCCCCAAAAGCGATAGCCCGCCCGCAAGACAGCAATAGATTTTGCCCTGTAATGGCGTCGGGTTGCCCTTGCCCATCTTCATCGTAATCGCCTGTTTCTAAGGAAAGACACCGTGGATTCTTATACCTGGTTGAAATCTTTACATATCATTAGTGTTATTGCATGGATGGCAGGATTGTTCTACCTGCCGCGATTGTATGTATATCACACACAAAAAGAAAAAGGTTCGGATGCGTCGGAGACATTCAAGATTATGGAGAGAAAACTCCTGGTCATTATCATGAATCCGGCGATGATAGCCTCGATCGTATCGGGTATTATTCTTATATGGATATTGTATATTGACGATTTTTCAAGCGCTGGTTGGCTACACGCCAAGATTTTACTTTTAGTGTTCATGGTCATATTTCATTTTATATTGTCCAGATGGCAAAAAAAATTTACGAACGACGAAAATGCTCATTCGGAAAAATTCTATCGGTTCATGAACGAGGTTCCGACCCTGCTGATGATCGGCATCGTCATCCTTGCCGTCGGGAAACCATTCTAAAGCATGGTGAGGGCGCGCAAGCTCTTGGTTTTGGCCCAGTTTTGGTGTAATGGGCGGTATCCCAGGCGGGAAGCGGAGTTTTCTGAAGTTTT
>JAHCKI010000019.1 GCA_026125865.1 Rhodospirillales bacterium | reverse complement strand
GCATTGTCCGCAGCTCTCGTCCTCGAAAAAACCGACCAGATTGCGGACGACGCCTCGGATATCGTCCTGGTCCGAGAGAATGACGACGGCGGCGGAACCAACGAAGCAGCCATATTGATCCAGTTGTCCGAAATCGAGCGACACATCGGCCATCGCCGCCGGCAGAATGCCGCCCGAAGCGCCGCCCGGCAGATACGCCTTGAAAACGTGGCCCGGCAGCATGCCGCCCGCATGGTCGTTCACCAGTTGCCGAGCGGTCACGGTGGCGGGTGCGCGTTTCACGCCCGGTTGGCGAACCCGCCCGGACACCGAAAAAAGGCGCGGACGACCGGCCTGCTGATAGGCTTCGGCGCCCGTTTCAAGGATTTCCGGCAACCAGAACAGCGTTTCGACGTTGTTGATCAGGGTCGGCCGGCCGAACAGCCCGCGCTCGGCGGGAAACGGCGGCCGGTTGCGCGGTAGCCCCCGCTTCCCCTCCAGGCTCTCCAACATCGCCGACTCTTCGCCGCAAATATAGGAACCCGCGCCGCGACGCAGATGGATCGAGATGTTGTCGGCCAGTCCCGCGGCCCGAACCCTGTCGATTTCGCGCGCAAGCAAGACATGATCGTGTGCGTATTCATCGCGGACATAGAGGTAGATGTCTTCCGCCTCGATAACCCAGGCCGCGATCAATGCCCCTTCGATAAGCCGGTGAGGATCGGTGTCCAAACAGAAGCGATCCTTGAACGTGCCCGGCTCACCTTCATCGGCGTTGACGGCGAGCAGGCGTGGTTTCGGCGCATCCAGCAAAAAACGCCACTTGCGCCCGGTGGAAAATCCGGCGCCGCCAAGACCACGCAGCCCGGAAGCCTCGATGATAGCCAACACCTCGTCCCGGGATCGCTGTCCCGTCCGCAGCGAGCGCAGCACGCCGTAACCGCCACCACCCACATACGTATCGAAATCCCTGTATGCCGGAACCTCCGGATCAACGGATCGGGATGTCACCGCCGCCGCAACGGTATCGCGCGTTGCCGGCGCGATCTGCCGCTTCCCAACCGTGGCGACCGGCGCCTTGTTGCAGGCGCCCATGCATGGCGCCTTGACGATGCGAGCATCGCTGTCGGCAAGGCTCGCCAAGGTTTGATACAATCGGTTCGAGCCGTGCATCTCGCAGACGACGCCGGAGCAGACGTGTATCGTCACCTCCGGTGGAGGCGTTTCCCCACCTTTCACCACATCGAAATGGACATAGAAGGTCGCGGTTTCATAGACATCGGCCTGGGCAAGCCCCAAGTGTTCCGCCAAGGCGGCAAGGTGAGCGGCAGACAAATGACCGAATCGATCCTGGATACGGTGCAGATGTTCGATCAACAAATCACGTTTTCGCGGGGTATCACCGAGCAGTGCCCGGATGTCGTCGAGAGCTTCGGGCGTGACCTGCCGTCCTTTGGGGTAAAACGGCGACCGCTTTCGCGCCACTGTCGTTCCCTGTCCCGTCGGTTTAGGTGACCTAACCATTTCCCTGTTTTCACACCCTTTTTTGACCGAGTGCAAGCGGCAGCCGATGACGGCCCAAATAGCTCACCGAAACGGTCCGACATAGACGACGGCGAAACCGAATTTGACAGTCGAAATTTGTCCACAGGTAAAGCACCATTTCCGCTCGATACCTGCTAAAAATGGTAGGTTTCGAGGAAATGGGTTGACCATCAGAATGAAGACGGCTGGCAAAGCCTGAACAGTTTTTTGGCAGGGTTGGAAACGTGATTCAGCTTACCCTTTGGAGCGTCCGCTGGTTGCGAGCGGTGTTATTGTTATCTTTATCTGCAACCCTGGTTAGCGCACTTCCCGTACCAACCATCGCTTCCGACACTGATATCGACGCGCTCCCGAACAGCACGATCTTTCGCTCGTCAATGACTTTCGACGGCGGAGAAATGACCAACAGGTTGGGCGGCGACACGATCTCTGACCCGTGGCCTGGCAGCCAACAGCCTCTATCGGTGTTGTACCGGAAAGCAATTCGGAGGGTGGAAACGGGGTTCTCCGCATTGCCTACGCTTTTGACCCTGCCGCTCAGGCGGGGCGCGAACCTTTCAGGCTTCGACGGGTCCACCTACGATCATCTGGAATTTCGCGTAAGGGCGAGGCCGAAACGGGCTTTCGGCGGAAGCGTTCAAAGCGGGTTTCTTGAAACCGGAAGGACGACGACCGGGAATGCTACAAAGCGGCAGCATTGTCGTCTCCGACATCTCCGAAAATTGGCAGCGCATAAGCGTGCCGCTGAATGAATTGAACGGCATCGGAAATTGGACCGATCTCCAGGAGTTTCGCGTCACCATCGATTCGCGCCGGCCCGGCCCCCCGCATGGCGCCGTCCTCATCGACGATATCGCCTTGGTGAAAACCGGCCATGCCGGACCGTCCGCCGGCGACCCCGTCATTCCACACCGCAAACGGGCTTGGGAACAACTGATCGGCGACCCTAAAGTCGTTCGTCGCCAAATTCATCAGCGCCTCACCGGTTGGCCCACTAGAGCCGTCGTTGCGGAACCGTTGCCACGAGACGACCGTGACTTTCTGTGGCGGGTTGCTCGCGACACCTGGACAGGCCTGCGGTCCCTGACCGACAGTGAACATTCCCTGCCGCTCGACACCGTTACGTTCGACCAAGAGTCCGTCGAAGCCGATCGCGCTCACATCGGCGACTACACCAACGTCACAAACATCGGCGTCTATTTGATGGCCATCGTCGCCGCTGTCGAACTGGAATTCATCAGTCCGGAAGAGGCTGAAGCCTCCGTGGACAAGACGCTTTCCACCTTGGAAAGCCTCGAAACGTTTAATGGCTTTTTCTACAATTACTACGACACGACATCGCTGGAACGAACCAGCAATTTTGTTTCGTCCATTGATTCCGCCTGGTTGACCGCCGGTTTGATGGTAGCGCGCTCCGCCTTTCCTCGATTTCGCGCGCGCTTGACAACGCTGATCAACCAAATGGATTTCGGTTGGCTATACGACGATGTGGAGCAACTCCTGTCCCACGGTTTCTACGTCAATCTCGGTGGTCATTCCGAGTACCATTACGGCCTCGTCTATACGGAAGCGCGCTTGGCGAGCCTCATTGCCATCGGCAAGGGTGATATACCGGAAGAGCATTGGTACAGACTCGCCCGCACCCTACCACCCGACAATACGTGGCAATCCCAGCAACCCGTTTCCCGGGATTTCAAGCGAGTTGCCGATATTGAATTCGCCGGCGGGTACTACGAAAGCGGTTTCTACCAGTATGTGCCGTCTTGGGGCGGCAGCATGTTCGAAGCCCTGATGCCAACCCTCGTCGTCGACGAACAAGCGCACGCGCCACAAAGTCTCGGTATCAACAACCGCCGACACACCGAATTGCAACGCCGCTATGCGCTGGAAACACTTGGATATCCCGTGTGGGGCATGTCTCCAAGTTCCAGTGTCAACGGCGGTTACGGCGAGTTTGGTGTAGCCGCGCTCGGCAGTCTCGGCTACCAAGCCGGCGTCGTCACCCCTCACGCCTCGGCACTGGCCCTGACCGTTGAACCAAAAGCGGCCATCGCCAATTTGCGCCGATTGGCCGAACGGTATCCAATCTACGGTGAGTTCGGCTTCTACGACGCGGTCGAACCGCTCACCGGACGCGTCGCCTACAAGTACCTTGCGCTCGATCAATCCATGATCTTTATTGCCGCGGCCAATCATCTGAAAAACGGTGTCATTCAGAAGCATTTCGCGGCCGATCCCATTGCCGCCAAGGTGCTGCCCTTGATCGGTAAGGAAAGGTTTTTTGACTGATACGGCCACCGAACCTGGAAACACGAAGCCATGGTTTCCGGCCGACTTTCTGTGGGGCGCGGCGACATCGGCCTATCAGATCGAGGGCTCACCACTAGCCGACGGCGCCGGGCCCAGCATCTGGCACCATTTTACCCACACACCGGGCCAAACAACCGACGGCGACACCGGTGATATCGCATGTGACCACTACCACTGCTATGCAGACGATGTTGCGTTGATGCGCCTATTGGGTTTGCAGGCCTACCGGTTCAGTGTGTCCTGGAGTCGCGTTCTGCCGGAGGGACGCGGCAGGGTCAACGCCAAGGGTCTCGCCTTTTACGACCGCCTGGTTGATGAGCTGCTTGCGGCCGGCATCCAACCAGCCGCGACCCTCTATCATTGGGATTTGCCGGCAGCCCTCGACCATTTGGGGGGCTGGCTCAATCCGGACATCGCCCATTGGTTCGCCGATTACGCGGAGGCGATGTTCCGCGCGCTTGATGATCGCGTTCAGCTTTGGATGACGTTGAATGAACCGTGGGTCATCTGCGACGCGGGTTACCTGCATGGCGTCCACGCGCCCGGACACAAGAGCGTCTTTGATCCGGTCCTGGCGTCACGAAATTTGATGCGCGCGCACGGCGAAGCGGTTTGCCGCTATCGAACCATCGGCAACCACCGCATCGGCATCGCGATCAATCTGGAACCCAAGTACCCGGCATCGAACCGGGAAGCGGATCTGGCGGCCACGCAACGGGCCGACGCCTACATGAACCGCCAGTTTCTCGATCCGATTTTCTTGGGAAACTACCCGGATGAATTCCGCGACATTTTCGCCGAGGGTTGGTTCGATCTGACGGCGGATGACGCGCAATTGATCCGTCAACCCATCGACTTCCTCGGTATCAACTACTATTCCCGTGGTGTGACCCGGGACGATCCCTCGGCGCTGCCGCCGGGAACCATCAGCGTTCGTCAATCGGATGCGCCCCACACCGACCTGGGCTGGGAGATCTTTCCACAGGGACTGACGGACGTCCTGACCTGGATCAAGGACCGCTATGGGAACGTACCCATTTACATTACCGAGAACGGCGCCGCCTACAACGATCCCGCGCCCACGAACGGTGCGGTCGATGATCCCGATCGTGTCGCCTACTATCGCGGTCACCTGCTCGCGGTTTTGGAGGCGATCCGGAAAGGCGTTGACGTGCGCGGCTATTTCGCCTGGTCTTTGCTCGACAACCTGGAATGGGCCTACGGCTTTTCCAAGCGGTTCGGCCTCATCCACGTGGACTTCGCCACGCAAGCGCGAACGCTCAAGTCGAGCGCCCACTTCTACGGGGACGTTATTCGTAGCAACGGGGCCTGTTTGAACACATAACCGAAGGCGCCCCCGCGCTATTTCTTAAGACACTTCCGCCTTGATGAGATGCGTTGCGCCGTCCGTTTGCAGGGGAACGCGCACTTTCCCCGCTTCCGGCGCGATCTCGCGGCCATCGACGGTCGCGGACAGGGCCGCGCCGGTTCGGTTCGGTGCGTTGCGCACATGAATGTCATAGGTGGTCCGGCCCGTCGGGACAGCGATATGGAGGTCGAATTCCAGCCAAGACGGTGGAATACTCGGGGACAGGACGATGGTGTCACCCCCTTCCATCGCGAACCCCAACAGGGACTTCAGAATGACCTGGTACATCCAACCCGCGGCGCCCGTGTACCAGGTCCAGCCGCCTCGCCCCACGTGCGGCGCGGCCCCGTACACATCCGCCGCCACGACATAGGGCTCCACCTTGTAGTGATCCGCGCTCTCGCGGGTCAACGCGTGATTGATGGGCGTCAGCATCTCGAGGAGTTCGGCGGCGCGGTCGGCTCTGCCCGCTTTCGCCATCGCCTGCACGACCCACAATGCCGCATGGGTGTATTGACCGCCGTTCTCTCGGACGCCCGCGACGTAGCCCTTGATATAACCGGGGTCGTGGGGTGTGTTCACGAATGGTGGCGCAAGCAGGCGAATAAGCCTGTCCCGGTCCGAAATCAGGTGCTCTTCGAGGGCGTCCAGAGCCTGTTCCACTCGGTCAGATGGCGCCACGCCGGATATGACGGCCCAGGCCTGCGCCAAGGCGTCGATTCGACACTCGGTGCTTTCGGCCGACCCCAGTGGCGTTCCGTCGTCGTAGTATGCGCGGCGGTACCAGGCTCCGTCCCACCCGGTGTCGTTCAACACCACGGCCAAGTGCGCGCGATAGGCCTGATACGTGGCTGCGCGGTCCGTGTCGTTCCGCTCCAGGCACAAGGAAATGAAATGGGTGAGCACGTGATGGATGAAGAACCCCATCCACACGCTTTCTCCCCTGCCCTCACGGCCGACGCGGTTCATGCCATCGTTCCAGTCGCCGGTTCCCATGAGCGGCAGCCCGTGCGCTCCTTTCGTCAACGAGCGATCCAACACCCGGCAGCAATGCTCGTAGATGGTCGCCGTTTCATCGGTGATGGTCGGCAGCAAATAGGCCTCGTCCTCACCGGCGGCCAGCGGGCGGGCGGTCATGAAGGGTTCCGACTCGTCGAGAATGCCGCGGTCGCCGGTGGCTTCGATGTACAAAGCCGTAACGATAGGAAGCCACACCAGATCATCGGAAAATCGCGTCCGAATGCCACGGCTGAGCGGCGGATGCCACCAGTGGAGCACATCCCCTTCCCCGAATTGATGAGCCGCGTGCAGAAGAATCTGGTTGCGCGTCATATCCGGACGCACGAATGCCAACGCGGCCGAGTCCTGCAACTGGTCGCGGAACCCGAAGGCGCCGCCGGACTGATAGAACGCCGATCGCGCCCACAGGCGGCAACTCATCAACTGGTACAGCAGCCAGCCGTTGGCCATCACGTCGATCGCGGGCGACGGGGTCTTGACCTGCACCGCCGTCAAAGTGTCGCGCCAAAAACCGCGAACCTCGTCCAATGCCGAGTCCACGGCGCCAACATCCCGATACTTGAGGATCAATGTCCGGGCGCTATCGGCATCGCTCGCCTCGCCAAGAAGGATGACACAGTCCGCAACCTCGCCCGCCGCGACCTTGATGGGAAGTTGCAAGGCGAAGCACGCGTCGGACAGGGTACCCGTGACCCCATCCAAACAGTCCCCGTGCATGAGCGCAGCGGGCCGACCGGGGCCGCCATGTTTTCCTATGAATGACGCTCGGTCTGTGGTCATGGATACGTCGCCGCCGCCCGATGACGGCATGACAGCGGCGAACGTGACGCGATCGGCGAAATCCGCGCGAGCGGAATTTCGGGCCAGGATGGCGCCGGTCTCTTCGTCCCGCCATGTTTCTATCGCGCCCTCGGTCGCCGTCGACTGATCCCCGAGAACGAGGCGGTAATATGCGAAAACGCTAAGGCGCCGATCATGATTGCCAAGGTTATGCACGGAGATGTGCGTCAGCTTGACCGGGTCGCCGCGCGGCACAAACATCAGGACATCTTGTTGAAGATCACTGCTTGTGTGCGCGTATCGACACGTGCCGAATGCGTATCGGACGGTGTAGTCGGCGCCGCTCGCAACCGGTCCCGGTTGCGGTGACCAGAATACGCCCGCATCTTCATCGCGAATATAAAGGGCTTCTCCGTGTGGATCACCGACGGGGTCGTTGTACCAGGGTGTCAAGCGATTGAGCCGGCTGTTAACCGCCCAGGTAAATCCGGCGCCGCTCTCCGACGCGATGAACCCGAATGCTTCGTTCGCCACCACATGCGTCCATGGCAGCGGCGGTCTTTGTTCCGCGCCAACGCGAATAACGTATTCATCGCCTTCGGGCGAAAAACCGCCATGGCCGTTATCGAACAACAGGCTCTCGGCCATAGATCGCGCAGGGCCGATGGACCGCGTTGGGTGCTCGTCCACAGGCACGAACCGAGGCGGCGATGGATTGCGGCCTTCTACAACAATCCTTTCCGCGTCATTTCCCTTTTCCGCCTTCGCCCGAGAGAAAACACGCTCGACGTCGTCCGCGTGCGCATGGCGATCCACGATTGCGCGGGCGTTCTCCGGTGAATCGGCGGCGGTCAACCCGATGGTGATGGTTCGCTGCTCGTCCGGCTTCAAGTTCAAAGCGCACCGCAGGCCGAAGATGGGGTCAAGGACATTACCCACCGAGCCCGATAGCGGTTCCTGAGATGTCAAAGCCTTGGGATGGGATGGACTTCCACCGCGCCCCAGAAAAAGGGCACGATCGCTCTCGACCTCGACCGATTCAAAGAGCGATGGCTCCGCGACCAACCAGGATGCGGCGCACACAGTCGCTTCATCGGCCCCACGTCGGCGGCGTGTTGCCACCAACGCCCGTCGCGCGCCATCCCACGCCGTTTGCACGAATAGCTTGGAAAAAGCGGGATGCGCCGTATCGGCGGCCTGCGGCGCCAGCACCACCTCGACATAGCTCGTCAGATCCAGCCGCCGCGCGCGGCCGGAACGATTGACGATCGTTAGACGGCGAATCTCCAAATCATTGTCGGGCGAGACACAGACGGTCATGTCGACGTCGATGCCATCATCGGATCGGGCGATCTCCACGCGATCAGGGTGAAACGCCGCCGCGTATCGATCCGCAGAATTGCAGATCGGCTGTTGTCCTACGGACCAGAAGGCTCCGGACTCCAGGTCGCGAATATAGACGGCGTGCCCGTCCCTGTCCTCGATACGGTCGCCGATCCATCGGGTCAGCGCGATATCGCCCAGCGCCGAAAACCCCGTCCCCGCCGCCGACAGCCGCACGGTGTAGCGGCCGTTGGATAGCGCGTGCGTGTGATCCCGCCAATCGTTGTTTTTCATTGGGCGTACTGAAATTCAACCTTGGCGGGAAAAGTATCGACAATAACCGTGTTGCCATCGAAGGAGGTGGTTGGCGCGCCGTTCACGGCGACCGCCACCGGGGCTTCGCTCAAAGGCGAGATCACAACGATTTTTCCCGGTGGTACGTGAATATCACCGGTCATGTCGACCGAAAGCGTGCCGTCATCATTCAGGCGCATCGTGTAATTGAGCGTGCCCGCCGTTGTGGGGAGACGTTTAACCAATACGCCGTTCTCGTTCGCGACCCAGTGCCGCGGCACGCCCGCGCCGATCACCAAGGCCCGATCCGATTCTCTCTCATACGCCAGCATGCCCAGCAACGCGCTAATGTATTCCGCGCCCACCCAGGTATGCGGTATGTCGCCGACGAAGCGCGGCGCCTCCCGATTCAACCAGACAATCTCTCCCCACTGGTTCCAAGCCTTGGGTCGCTGCCCCGTCATGAAGTAATCGAGCAACTCGTGCGCGCTGTCCTTTAAACCCATTTGAATCAAGGCGCGAACAATCCGGATTTCATACGGTGTATAGGCTTCCTGGTGGCCCTTGTTGGTTTTGCGTGCACGAAAATGACCGAGATAAAGCTCCAGGGTGCGTTCGAACGCTTTTCGCGGCAAGTACTGCAACTCACCGACCGGATCCACAGCGACGGCGGTCGCGGTGAAATCGAAATCACCGAGATCCGCAGCGCCGGGAATGAAATCGATATTGTGCTGCGCCATGCTTCGCGCCATCGATGCATAGAGCGTGCTTCGGAAGCGGTCGCGAAGCTGCGAGAACCGAATGGCGGTTTCGGTTTCCCCGACCGCGCCGGCCAGCATGACGGCCTCTTTCAGTCCCAAAAGGGCAAAAAAGTTGTCCCAGTACGAGTGCGCCGGGTCGGACGAGTATCCTTCATGGCTAATGGAATCAGGAACAAGGCCGAAAAGCGTCGATTTCTCTTTGGTCTTGTATTCCTCAGACATGCGTTCCTGGCTCATGGTGTCGATATAGTCAACGGCCCTGACAAGCTGTGGCCAAAGTTCGCTCACCAATCCCACATCGTGCGAGAAGCGATAGTATTCGGCGAGCGCATAGATCCACTGCCCGTTGCTGTCGTTTTCCGGAACGGTATCGGCGCCTCGCCAATCCACGCAACAGGGAACGCGGCCGTCATCGAACTGGAACGCCGAATACCAACGGATGAAATCCCGCACCCGTTCGGAATGACCGAGGCGCAACAGCGCCGCCGACGTCAACGAACCGTCGCGAATCCAACTGCGCTCATAGGCCCTCGGTCCCGGCTGCAAGGCCGGGCCATCGGCATTGATGAGCATATAGGCAAGGGTCGAGCGCAACGTGTTCGTGTATTCGGACGCCAAGGACGGCAACTCGATGGTCACGCGATTGAGCGCCCGCCGCCACTGCTCCTTCGTTTCCAGAAAAGCGGCCGTCCACAGGCGCAACGCCTCCTCGTCCGACATGTTCGAAGCGGTCTTTTGGTCCAATTCATGGAACGGGACCTGTATGTAGACATCGCGCACAGCCCCGGCCGGAAGTTGAAGGCGATATCCGAGGGCGCCGGAGACATAGCCGAAATCATCGCTGACGTCGGTTTCGATGGGCAGTGAGTCGTTGCGCAGGAACTCGGTGATGCTCCCATCCATGAATCGGGACGCGCCGAACTGATCCGCCTTGGTTAGAGGAATGACGCGCTTGTCCGGTCCCACCCGCACCATGCCGTTTTCATAGGCGATCCGGGAAATGCTGGTGACACCCCCCTGAAAGTTGAGGGATTGCCATGGCGGACTGACCTGAAACGGCCGCAATGCAAGATATAGGTCGAACAATCGCTCTTCGCCGCTCAGGTTGCGCAACGTGTATCGCAGCAAGAGCGATGAGGCGCCGGCCGGACCGGTGGCCAAGGCCGTGACCTTGAGGTTAAACGCTTCATGGTCCCAGGTAACCGAGGGGATCGGCATGTATCCATCCTCGAGTTCCTGGGAGTGCTTCACATCATGCCAAGTGACGAGATCGCCATCGACGGCGACGAAGGGCTCGATGGAGAAGCGGTTCTTCTGCACCTCCACCATGCCATCATCGTTGATGAGCGCTTCCCGGTTGTCACCTGCAACGCCAACGACTGTCCAATAGGACTGTTGCGAGGACAGGTAACGGGGATAGAGGCCCGGTTTCGTGTCCCTGGCAATCGCTTCGAAGAACTGATTGGGTGTCGCGGAAAATTGGTACGGTTGCAGCGTGATCTCGGCGATGCCATAGCCACGGCTCCGACTACTGCGCTTCATATTCAAACGCAGTAAACGCGATTCCATGTCCGGTAGAGAGACATAATCGCGGCCGCCGTTACTGGATGTGACCTTGAGCACGGTCTCCCACTCATCTCCGTCCTCGGAAATCTGCACGTCGTAGGCATTGGCGTAGTCATCGAGGTCCCAGTCGATGATCAAACCGCCATACTCGCGCAACTGCTGGAAATCGAGCAGATACCACTGGTTCTCGGAGAGGGTTCCGCTTTTCCATTTGGTGACAGGATTGCCATCGACGGCGCGGGACGCATCATTGCCTTCAAGCGTCGTCGACGCGCGAACGGTTGGCGGCCATACATCTCCATCCATGCTGAGGCGCTCGACAAAGGTAAGCTGATCGATCCAGATCGAACCCTTGCCACCACGCTCCGACGAAATCGCGAACTCCAAGGCGCCAATTTCGCTTAAACTGTCGCCACCAGAGGGGCCCCAGGCGAAATCCAGATGCCGCCTCTTCACGGACATTTTTTTCCAAAGACGCGGAAACTCGAAATCCCGGTATTGCGCACGCCAAACGTTTTGCGCCTCCGGATCGATCAACTTGAATTCAAGGGCGTTCTTCGGCGCGTCGCCTCGTATCCGGTAATTGAACGCAAAGTTGGGCGGCAATGTCATCGGCAATTCTTTGCGCACGATGATGAATCCGGAATTGCCGTGGAAATCGAAATCCACGCGCAACGCCATCCCTTCTTGCCCTTCATCCTGAGCGATTTCCACGTCCACCCCTTTGGAGGCCGTGGTTGTCCAGCCTTCGAGCTGTTCAAAATCGTCGACGATGATCGGCTCAGCCATGGTAGCCCCGGGGATCATCACTGCCATCGCCAAATACAGCGCGAAATACAGCGCCAAAGCGCGGATGGATCGGCTTGCTTGTTTCGTCGCTCTACCAAGGCTCAATCCGTCCTCCTCTAATTTGCCGATCTCGGCTTTTAAGCCCCATGCCCATCAATCCTTCAGGCTGCCCATCATGATGCCTTCGACGTAGGATCGCTGCAGAACAATGAACAGCATTGTTACGGGTAGGATCGTCAGCACCGATCCCGCCATCATCAGTTCCGTGTCCAGGACATGCTCTCCCAGCAGATTCGCCAATGCGACCGGCAAAGTGTACATGGAGTCGTCGGTCAGCACGATCAGCGGCCACATGAAATCATTCCACGCCCCCATGAACGTGAACAGGGCCAGCGTCACCAGGATCGGCTTGCACAGCGGAAGCACCAGCGACCAGTAAATGCGAAACTCGCTGGCGCCGTCGATTCGCGCTGCGTCAAGCAGGCTGTCCGGTATGGAAAGCGCGTATTGGCGGATCAAGAAAATGCCGAAGATATTGGCCATGCCCGGGATGAGAACACCCCAATAGGTGTTGACGAGGCCCATCTGCTTCAACATGAGAAACAGCGGCAGCATCGTTACCTGGACCGGTATGACCAGCGCCGCTAACAGAGCCTTAAAGATGCGGTCGCGGCCGGTAAATCGCAGCTTCGCGAACGCGTAGCCGGCCATGGAGTTCAGGAACAGGGAAACGAGGGTGATGGCCGTTGCGAGCAGTGCGCTGTTGAAGGCGTACCGCCCGAGATTGAGGCGGGAGAATAGCGCCACATAGTGATCCAAGGTTGCCGCACTCGGCAAAAGCCGTGGCGGATAGGTGCTTGCCTCGCCGCTCCCCATGAACGAGGCGGACACCATCCACAACAACGGTGTCGCCGTCACCACAAGGCCCAGAAACAAAAGGGCGTAGATAACCAGGCGTACGACACGGTCCATTCGTTCACCGTTCCCGCTGTAGTCGGAGTTGCAGCAGCGTCACCGCAAGGATGATCACGAACAAAACGAAGGCGATGGCCGCCGCATTGCCAAGGTTCCACCAGCGGAACCCCTCTTCATACATGAACAGCACCACGCTCAATGTCGCATTTGACGGCCCGCCCTGGGTCATGACGTAGGGCTCGGCGAACAATTGGAAGTAGCCGATCATGGTGATGATCCCCACGAACAGGAACGTCGGCGCCAACATCGGCAAGGTCACGTACCGGAATTGATGCCAACGATTGGCCCCATCCACGCGGGCTGCTTCATACAATGAATCGGGAATGCTCTGCAGTCCGGCGAGAAAGATGATCATGTTGTAGCCAAAATTCTTCCAGGCCGCCATCAGGATGATCGCCGGCATAGCCCAAAAAGGATCTCCGAGCCAATCGATTGGTTCGATCCCGATACCACTCAAGGCGAAATTCAACAGTCCGTACCGGGGATGGTAGAGGTATCGCCACATCACCGCGACGGCGACCAGCGTGGTAACCACCGGCAGAAAATAAACGGTGCGAAACAACGTCTTTAAACGCACGAGTTTGGAATTGATCAGAAGCGCCGCGCCCAGCGACACCAAAACCGATAAAGGCCCACCGACTGCCACAAAGTAAAACGTATTGCCGAGAGCCGTCCAAAAACGGGAATTGCCGAATAAATTTATATAGTTATCAATCCCGACGAAGCGTAGATATTCGATGTTCCCCAGGGAATAGATATCGAAATCCGTGAAACTTAATAAGAACGCGGAAAACACCGGAAAAACGAAAAATACCGCGATGAGCAACAGCGCCGGTGCGACGAAGAAATACCCCGCCGCCCATCGCATTGTGCTGTCCGATCTCCGTGTCATTGATCTCGCGCCAGCAACCACCGCCGCTTTTCCAGCATGCGGTCCACATCTTCGTCGAGGGACGCCAACGCCTCGTCCACCGTCATGGTGTTGCGAACAGTCGCCTCGGTATAGCGTCCGATCGTGCGGGCGATGCGTTCCCATTCCGGAATGGGCGGCGTGGGCGCCATTTGCTGCAATTGCCGCCAGAATGCCCGCGTCCGCGGTTCCTTGTCGAGCCCGGATGCAATCCAAGAATCCTTGCGCGCGGGCAGGTTGCCGGTCAGGTGATGAAACCGTTCCTGCTGTTCGGTGCCGCTCAAATAGCGGATCAGCAGCCACGCTTCGTCCTTGTGCTCCGAGCCGTCGTGAATGGCCAAGCTGGCGCCTCCGGCCAGTGACACGCCCGGTGTTGCGCCGTCGACGCCGCCTCCCTTTGCGGCAGCGCCATCGGGGGCCGGCATCGGCGCGGTGGCCCAAAGATGTTCCTTGCCCGGTAACCGATGCTTGAGTTCGCCGATATTCCAGGGACCGCTGACGAACATGGCGAAATAGCCGTTGGAGAATTCCTGATACAGATTGGCGACCTGCGACCCTCCGGACGATGGTGCCAATCCGTCCCGGAACAGGCCCAAATAAAAGTCGAAGGCCTCACGGAAGCGCGGGTCATCGAAAGCGCCGTAGCGGTCTTCATCGGCCAACAACGAAGCCCCCTGCTGCATGGCAAGGATGGTCGGGATCGTCCAGTCTTCGACCGGCAGGAAGATCGCGTATTTATCCGGTCCAACGCTCTCCTTCACGCGCTCCATGACCTCCCGCCATGCGCTCCAAGTGCCGGGGAAGGTCTTGAAACCCGCTTTTTCCAACATGTCACTGCGGTAAAAGACGAGGCGCGTGTCCACGTACCAGGGAAGACCGTAGACAACGCCGTCGATAACGTTGGTCGCCGCCACGCCCGCGAAAAAGGTGTCGTCGTCGATATCCGGGTCGTCGCGGACCCAGGGACCGAATTCGGCTACGGCGCCGAGCGCCACGAACTCGGGGAGCCAGGTGTTTCCCAGTTGAAAAAGATCGGGCATGGCGTCGCCCGCATAGGCGGTGAGCAGCTTTTCATGGGCCGCGCTCCATGGGATCTGCTGAACGCGAACCCGAATATGGGGGTGCTCGGCCTCGAAATCCCTTACCAGTTCCTGAACCGCTTCGCCCTCTCGGCCGAACGCCCAAAAATCGATCGTTACCTTGTCCTTGATCTCGCCGTCGCAGCCGCACAGCAAAATCAAGAGAGCGAAGCAAATGGATCGTATGGTGGGTTGTATCATTGCACCTCGGCAGGAACGGCGGAGGCGCCAAGGCCATGACATCGACAAACACCATCGACATCGAACACATGAACGCGCCAAGATTCGACCGCGAGCCGCAATTGCGTCCCCACGTGGCAAACGGGTGTGGCCGGCAGGCGCGCCACCAATTGGCCCGGTGTGGCATCGAAATCGGACATCGCCTCGTCTAGGGCCCGTGCTTCCGGCTGCTCAGGGTCCGGCAAGCGACAGTAGACCAACTGTTCATGACCAAGCGATTCAACGGACGATACCGTGATCGGCAGGCTCAGCGAATCCTCTCCGGGTTCGGTCAATAGGAGGGCTTCCGGCCGCACCCCGATAAAAGCCCCCTGCCCTTTCGCCGAGTGCAAGTCCCGACCAACGGTCGCCGGCAAAGGCAGGCGCTGGCCGCGCAGGTCCAGTTCCGCGTTGCCGTTCTCGTCCTCGGCGAAACTTGTGGCGACGATGTTCATGCCTGGGTTGCCGAGAAACGTTGCCACGAACGCGTTTGCCGGCCGGTCGTACAATTTCTGAGGCGAGGCGACCTGCTGCACGACACCGTCGCGCAGAACCATGACCCGATCACCGAGCGTCATGGCCTCCACTTGGTCGTGGGTGACGTAAATGGTCGTAGTGTCGAGCCGCTCCTGCAAAGCGGCGATCTCGGTGCGGATCTGTACGCGCAGTTTGGCGTCCACATTGGACAGCGGTTCATCCATCAGGAACACGCTGGGCTGCCGCACCACCGCCCGCCCCATGGCGACACGCTGGCGCTGACCGCCCGATAACTGACGGGGTTTCCGTTCCAAGAGATGCTTCAGACCGAGAAGCTCCGCAGTCTCGTCGACACGGCGCCGAATCTCGTCCTTAAGGACTCCCTGCATGCGCAGCGGAAAGCCCAGGTTCTCTCGGACCGACATGTGCGGATAAAGGGCATAGTCCTGGAACACCATCGCCACGTTGCGCCGTTGCGGCGGTTGGTCGTTGACCGCTTGCCCGCCGATGCGCAGGGTGCCGCGCGTCGCGGTTTCCAGTCCGGCCAGCAACCGCAACAGGGTAGATTTGCCGCAGCCGGAGGGACCGACCAGCGCCAGCGCTTCCCCGTCGGCAACGGTCAGATTGAAATCGAAGACCGCTTGGGTTCCGCCCGGATAAATTTTGTCAATGTGTTCGAAATCAACGCTGGCCATGGCGGTTCCGTCAATCGAAAAACCGTTCCGCGCCAAGCAGCGGCAGCACCCGCTGGATGATCGGATCGGCGGCGAAATAGCGCTGGATGACGCCGTCCCGCAAATGGTTGGCCAGCGCGATCAGGATCATGCTCTGGTTCAGGGCCAGATAGTGGTAGGCGACCTGACCGCTACGCGGGTCCACGGCATCGTAGAACCCGAAATCGCCGTACAGGGGATAGCGTTCCGCCAGTTGCCGCAGGTTGACGACGGCCGCCTCCGGGTCCGCCAGCAGGGCCAGCGCCGCCGCGTGCGGAGTCACCGCGCCGGCCGCATAGCCACGCGCCCCCAGCAGGCGAACCCCGTATTCGCCGTAACCGCGACCGTCCGGCTTCGAGCTGGGCGACAAACCCCAAACCGGATAACCCAGATACTCCAGGGCGAAGCGGCGTTGGATCTGGGTATGCACCCACGCGTTGCGACCCAGACTGGCGGGCGCCAGGCGCG
The DNA here is from genome assembly GCA_026125865.1 of Rhodospirillales bacterium. Lineage (GTDB taxonomy): Bacteria > Pseudomonadota > Alphaproteobacteria > Rhodospirillales > Defluviicoccaceae > JADJXQ01. The sequence goes on along the minus strand of JAHCKI010000019.1, from coordinate 60 downwards.
GTTCGTCCAGCACCAGCAACGGCATCAGCGCCTCGAACATGCTGCCACCCCAGGACGGCA
>JAHCKI010000189.1 GCA_026125865.1 Rhodospirillales bacterium | reverse complement strand
CTGAGCGCACCCAAGGAACCGTACGAGCTGGAGCTCCCCTACGGCATCAGAGTCACCGTCAGGCCGCTGACCTCGGCCAGCATGGCGGCGTGTCAATCTGCAGCGCGGCGGCGCATCGAGAGCCTGGAAAGCCAGGTTCGCGAGCGCAAGGAATCGGGTCTTGGCATCGACGATCTCCCCGACCTCGACGATCCGGCCGAGCGGGACGGCCTCTACCACGGCCTTCTGGTCCATGAACTGGCGGCCCGCCATATCGTCTCCTGGTCGGGCGTCCTCGATGCCGATGGCGAGAGTGAGGCACCGGTGACCCGCGAGGCCGTCGCGGCGGTGGTGGACCTCTATCCCGTTGGCGAGCGGTTCTTCCAGGAGTTCACCCTCAAGCAAGTGTTGCTCAACGCCGCAAAAAACGCATCAGGGCTCTCTGCCGCTGGCACTTCCGGCCAGGTGGAGGGCCCGATTATTGCTGCGGCTGCCGTGAACAAGGAGCCGCCTGCGTCGGGGGTGGCGTCGGCCTGAATGGCGAACGTTGCGCGTACCACGAGTACGCGCCCGAGACGCTGGAAGAGCATCAGGCCTGGGACATCGTGCAGGCCATACAGAACCAGATCACACCCGGAACCCGCGTTTTCGATTTGGGGCTCGCCCTGGAAATGGCACGCGCCCGCGGCTACGACCTCGACATCATGAGCGAGCTGTTGCCAGAGGCGCAGGCCGGCATGCTTGAAGCGACCATCGATAGCCAACCGGAATAGCCCATGGCCCGAGCCAAGCACACCTATGCAGTTCGCCTCGCTGTCGAGGGTGGCGGCAAGGTCAAGGCCGAGCTGGTCCAGGTCGGCGAAACAGGCGACCGCTCGCTCAGGAAGATCGAGACTGCGTCCGGGAAGGCGTCGCGCGGGCTGCTCGGGCTCGGCGATCGCACCAAAGCGCTGGGGCTCGGCATCAAGGCCCTGGGTGGGGCGCTGGCCGGCGTCGTGGCGGCAGGCGGGCTCACGGCACTGATCGACCGCTCCATCTCCGCCGCCGACGCCATCGGCAAGACCGCCGATAAGATCGGCGTCGGCGTGGAGGCCCTGCAAGAACTGCGTTACGCGGCACAGAGCGCCGGCATCGAGGAACGTACCCTCGACATGGCGCTGCAGCGGTTCACCCGCAGGGCAGCAGAAGCGGCCAAGGGCACCGGCGAGGCAAAGGACGCGCTCTCCCAGATGGGCATTGCGCTCCGCGACCAGTCGGGACACATGCGCCGCACCGAAGACCTGCTCGGCGACGTGGCCGAGGCGTTCCGCGCCATTGAGGATCCTGCCGAACGGGTGCGGCTGGCGTTCAAGCTGTTCGATTCCGAGGGCGTCGCCATGGTCAACATGCTGGGGAATGGCGCCGATCGCCTCGAAGAAATGCGGGCCCGCGCCCGTGATCTCGGTATCGTCCTCGAGGAGGACCTGGTCCGCGACGCCGAGCGTGCCCGCAATGAGCTGGATACCCTCGGCCGGGTGATCTCGGCCAATGTCAGCCGTGCCGTCCTCGACCTGGCGCCGTTGATCGCCGATCTCTCCGGCGAACTGGCGCAGCTGGCCAGCGGCGCCGGCGTCGCCTATGAGCAGCTGAAGCTGCTGGCCTTCGGTGACTTCAATTTCGAGGGTCTCAGCCTTCACGCCACCCGCAGGATCGTCGAGGACAAGCGTGAACAACTGAAGGACATCGCTCGCGAGATCAACGAGCTCGGCGAGGTCTCGCTGATCGAAAACCCGCTCAAGAAAATCCGCGCCCTGTATTTGCAGCGGCGGCTGGAAGAGGAACTTCAAATCTATCGACAATGGTCGGCGAAGCTCGCCCACCTGCAAAACCAGGCAGAGAAAGACCGTGCCAAGGCCGACGATAATTCCACCGCCGATGCCATCGAAGCCGACATTGCAGCCGCCAAAGACCGCGCCGCGGCGTTGGTCAAGATCGAAACCGATCTACAGAATCAACTATTCGAAGCCACCCACACCGGTGCCAAGCGCATCAAGGCCGAACACGAGAAGCGAGTGGCCGAGCTCGGCGATCTGGCGGGGCCGGACGGCGGTGATACAGAAAAGGTCAATGCCCTGATCGCCCAGTCGGCGGCGCTCCGCGATGCGCAGCTGGCGCGCCTGGCACAACGGGAACACACGACGACTGCGCAACGAATTGACACCAACCAGCGTCTCATCGCCTCGCTGCAGGCCGAGCGCGAGGAACTGACCCTGGTCGACCGCGAGCGGTTTGTCAGCCAGGCCCTACGGCGTTTGTCGGCCACCGCCACGGATGCGGAACGGCAACAGGTCGCCGGCTTGGCAGGTGCCCTATACGATGAACAGGAAGCCCAGGAGGTGGCCCGCAAGGCGGCGGACGAGCGCAACAGGCAGCTGGAGGCCGGCCGGCGTCTCACCGAACGCCTTCGCACAGCCGAGGAAGCGTACAAGGACGAGATCGCCGAGCTGAATGCCTTGCTGCAACAAGGCGCCATCGATCACGACACCTACGCCCGTGCCTCCGCGGAGGCCTTCGACCGCATGTTGGCCGACAGCCGGGAATGGTCGGCCGGTGTCCGTCGCGCCTTGCGCAACTTCGGCGACGACGCCGGCGATATGGCCAAGACGTTCGAGGATGCGACCACGTCGGCGCTCCGAGCCTCGGAGGATGCGTTCGTGCAGTGGGCCCGCACCGGTAAGATCTCGGCGACCGATCTGTTCAACACCATCGCCGAGGAAGCGCTGCGCACCGCCTATCGCATGCTGGTGTTGAAGCCGCTGTCCGGGTTCCTCGAGGGCCTGATTGGCAACATCAGCTTCGATCTGTTTGGTGGCAGTTCAACGGTGTATGCTCCAAGCCCGCTGCACAACCAGGCGTTCGGCCTCTTGGGCCATGCCCATCAAGGCGGCATGGTCGGCGGACCGAACGCGTTCGACTATCGGCCGGTGCCGCTGGCCGCTTTCGCCGATGCGCCCCGGTTCCATGGTGGCGGACTGGTGGGGCACGGCGAGGTGCCGATCGTCGCCAAGCAAGGCGAGGTGATCGGCTGGCCCGAGCAAATGCGCCGCGCCTTCGGTTCTGAGGTGGTCGTTCAGATCATCGACCAGCGTTCGTCCGGAGCACAGCCGGAGGTCACCCGCGAGCGCGGTCCCGATGGCCGTCAGGTCATCCGCGTGCTGATCCGCGAGGAAGTGGGCCGCGGCCTGGCTCAGGGCTGGTGGGATCAGACCATGGGGAGTGCTTACGGACTCAACCGGCGAGGCGTGCCGAGATGACCAATCCCGTTTGGCCCTATTCGCTGCCGCAGCGGCCGCTGGCCCAAGGATTTAACGAGCAGGCGCCGAATTCCGTAATCCGGACGCAAATGGAGGCGGGTCCTCCCAAGGTGCGCCGGCGGTTCACCGCCGGGAAGCGCACCATCGACATGCAGCTGCGGCTGAACGCCGATCAGGTGGAGACATTGGACGCTTTCCATGATTCCAGTCTGCAGGGTGGCGCCCTTTCGTTCGACTGGGTGCATCCCCGCACCGGTGCCGCTGCGACCTACCGGTTCGTCGAATCACCTTCCTATGCGCCAATCGCCCGCGGCCGGTTGTGGACGGCAACCCTCAAACTGGAGATTCTCCCTTGAGCCGGACGCTATCGCAAGCCGCGCGCCAGGCGATCAACGCCCAAGAAACCGAACAGGTTTTTCTGCTGCTCCTCACCATCGACCATGACGACCTTGCTGAGCCAATCCGCGTCGTCAACAACACTCAAGACATCACCAGCCGCGGCGATCCGTACGTCGCCTATCCGTTCGAGATCGCGTTGCCCGGCGAGGATCCGGAGAGCGTCGCCCGGGTGACGTTACGGATCGACAACGTGGATCGTCAAATCGTTCAGTCCCTGCGCCAAGTGCAAGCGCCGCTCGCCGTGGCCCTCGAGGTGGTGCTGGCGTCGAGCCCAGACACGGTCGAGGCCGGGCCGTTCAACATGACGCTGGTCGCCGCGGAGTACGACGCCCTCGTCGTCACCGGCGAACTCGCCTTCGAGGACGTGCTGAACGAGCCGTTCCCCGGCCATAGTTACATTCCGAGCGAATATCCGGGTTTATTCTGAGAGCTGAGCTTAATGAGGCGTCGGCTTCTCATCCGACAGCGAGAATTCGCAGGGGCCGCGCTGTACAGTTGTTGTTGGACAACAAGCTTGATGAAAACACAAAAGTGGGCTCAAACGTTTGTGAAGGACGCAGCCCCAGATAAAGTTGCCGATGTTTAGAACACTCGATATTCGATCGCCAAAGCGCTGCAGCCGAGTTCAAACCGGCTGGGAAGGCTACTTTCCTTACTATGCCGGATACTCCGAGACCTTCGCGAAGGCAATATTGGACAGCGCGAAACTAGGTCCCGAAGCAATCGTTTTCGATCCATGGAACGGCAGCGGGACAACAACTTACACGGCATCGACACTGGGTTTTCGCTCTCGCGGATTTGACATCAATCCAGTAATGGTGGTCGTCGCGCGTGCTCGCCTTTTACCGGCCAGCGAGGCAGATAGCATCGAACCCGTCGCCAGAGAGGTCGTCCGAATCGATCACATCGATGACACGCAGATCGAAGGAAGTGATCCGCTTCAAATATGGTTCAACGACGAAACGGCTGCCGGCATCCGTGCAATTGAGCGCAGCATCCGCAAGCGCTTGCTCGGCAACATGACGACAACTTCCACGGGAACCAACTTCGACAAAATTTCTGGTTTAGCGGCTACTTTCTATGTGGCCTTGTTCACCGTTTGCAGGGAATTGGTTGCGCCGTTTCGTTGTTCCAATCCCACTTGGCTACGCCGCCCCAAAGAAACCGAAGCTCGAATCAACGTATCGCAACGGCAAATCGCTGACCGTATGCTTTCGAAGCTCGCAAGCATGGCGCAGGCTCTCGAAGCGCGAGCCGAGCGTTCCTTTGTTGAGTGCGGAGCATCGGAAATCAGAGTTGCAGATACTACAAGCGCAGCAGTTGACCCGGAAAGCGCGGACTTCATCCTGACGTCCCCACCGTATTGCACCCGAATAGACTATACTGCCGCGACGCGAATTGAACTCGCAGTCATGGCACCGCAGACTTCAGCGTCGCCAGAAGATTTGAGTCGTCGGATGATCGGATCA
>JAHCKI010000188.1 GCA_026125865.1 Rhodospirillales bacterium | reverse complement strand
CCTGCCTTGGCTCGACCGGTCAAAGGTGCGCAGCACGGGATTCCGCCCCATCTACCGCGTCTTCTTTTGGGTTCTGGTGGTCAACTGCCTGGTTCTCGGATGGTGCGGCGCCCAGGTTCCCGAAGGTTTCTACCTGACGTTGAGCCGCATCGCGACGGCATACTATTTCCTCCATTTCCTCGTCCTGGTGCCGATCATCAGTCTTGTCGAGAAACCGCGCCCCCTGCCCGAGAGCATCAGCACGCCGGTCATCAAAAGCAAGAAACCGCCCGTCCTCAAAACCGCCGCTGCGACGGGAGCCGGATCATGAGGCCTTTGGTCGCCTTTCTTGTTTCGGGACTTATCGCCGTCACGTCGCCCCTTTTTTCGAAGCCGTTGCTGGCCGACGACGCTTCGGAAGAGGTCAGCATCCCCGGGCAGGATTGGTCGTTTTCGGGCCCGTTCGGACGTTACGACCAGGCGGCATTGCGACGTGGGCTTCGCGTCTACATCGACGGGTGCTGGTCCTGTCATTCCTTACGCCATGTGGCCTTTCGCAACCTGAGCACTCTCGGGGTCGGCTTCGGACCGGAGGACATCAAGGCTCTGGCCTCGGAGTTCGATGTGCAGGACGGTCCCAACGAAGATGGTGAAATGTTCGTTCGACCTGGGCGCCCGTCGGATCGATTCCCGCCTCCATTTGCAAACAAGCAGATGGCGCGCCAAATGAACAACGGCATGGTGCCGCCGGATTTGTCGCTCATCACCAAAGCCAGACCGGGCGGACCCGACTATGTGTATGCGGTGCTCGTCGGTTACCAGGATCCTCCCGACAGCCAGATGCCGATCCCGGGCATGAACTACAACCCCTACGTGCCGGCGCGATATACGGGGATGAAGGCGCCCCTCATCGACGATCTTGTCGAGTACGACGACGGCACCGAAGCCACGGTCGAGCAGATGGCCAAGGACGTGACCGAGTTCCTGGCGTGGGCCGCCGACCCGCACATGGAAGCGCGCAAGAAGCTCGGTGTTCGCGTGGTCATCTTTCTCGCCTTGCTCACCATCATGTTCATCGCACTGAAACGCGAAACCTGGGCGCATTTGCATGAGCGGCGCGAACGCGCCCTCAGGGCGACGAACGCCGGCGAGTGAATGCGTGGCGCCTCACTCACATGCGGGCTTATCGTACCGTAAAGGCATCCGGAAACACCGGTGAAATGGGAGGAAACCGATGGCACTTCGCAAGTTCATGATCGAGAGGGATATTCCACAAGTAGGTACGCTGGAGCGCGAACAGTTGCGCGACGCCGCGCAACACTCGAACACCGTCCTCGACCAGCTCGGTCCCGACATCCAATGGGTCGAAAGTTTCGTCGCGGCGGACAAGACTTTCTGCGTCTATCTGGCGAAGGACGAGGACGTCATTCGAAAGCACGCCGAGATCAGCGGCTTTCCGGCGACTAAGATCACCGAAATCGGAAAAATGATCGACCCCACAACCGCCAATCCAGGCTAGAAGAACCCTGTTTGCGTCTACCCCCGAAAAGGAGGCCGAAACGTCCCGTGGACCCGAGACGAGCAGGCGATGTTTCCTGGCGGCTTTGGCTGCGACCGCCGGCCTATTGCCGATTCGTTCGGCCCCAGCGAAGGAGGGACCGCCTGAAAGCCGTGTCACAATCGGCGTTCTCAAGTTCGGGACGGTCGATTGGGAACTGGACGTCATCCGACATCACAACCTCGACCGGCAGGAGGGCATCCAGCTCGAAATCGTCGAACTGGCCAGCAAGCAGGCGACCGCCGTCGCGTTCATGGGAAACAGCGTCGATGTCATCGTCAACGACTGGATCTGGGTGTCACGGCAACGGCATGAGGGACACGACTTCACCTTCTACCCCTATTCCAATGCGCTCGGCGCCCTGGTCGTCGCGGGCGGTTCCCCCATCAAGACCCTCCCCGACCTGAAGGGAAAGCGGCTCGGCATTGCCGGCGGTCCATTGGACAAGAGCTGGCTGCTTCTGCAGGCCCTGGCGACGGAGCGCCACGGAATCGATCTCGAAACGGCCTCCGAGGCCATCTTCGGCGCAACGCCGCTGCTCGCCCGCAAGCTCGAGACCGGCGAGCTGGACGCGGCCTTGTTGTACTGGCCCTTTGCGGCGCGTCTCGAAACCAAAGGCTTCCACCGTCTCGTCGGTGTGAGCGAGGTCATGGCGGGGCTCGGCATCACCGAGCCGGTTCCCTTGGTCGGTTACGTCTTTCGCGAAGCCTGGGCGCGGGAGAACAGGGACGCGGCGAACGGATTCCTCCGAGCCACCCGCGCGGCCAAGGCCATTCTTCTCCGCTCGGACGCGGAATGGCAGCGATTGCGCCCTATCATCAAGGCGGAGACCGAGGCCGAGCTTACGTCGCTCCGGGACACCTACCGGACCGGCATCCCGAACGCTTGGAGCAGCAAGGAGCATGCCGCCGCGGCCAAGCTGTTCGGGGTGCTTTCGGAACTGGGCGGACCTTCCCTGGTCGGCGCGAACCCGGAATTGGCCCCCGGCACCTTCTGGTCCGAGCCGATCCGCTGATCATGTTGCGTTGGCGGCCGGCGTATTTCCCGACCCTATCGGTGCTGGTTTTCCTGGTGATCTGGCAGGCGGCCGCCGAAGTCGCGGACAGCACGCTGTTGCCGGGCCCGTTGGCCGTTTTCGCCGTGATGACGGAGGCCGCGCTCTCCGGCGAACTCCTCCCCCACCTTGCCATAACCTTGTTGCGCGTCGCCGTCAGTTTCGTTGTCGCCATGCTCATCGGCACGGCGATCGGTATCGTGATGGGGCGGTCGCCGGCGATCAATCGCCTGTTCGATCCGTGGCTCATTGTTCTGCTCAACCTTTCGGCACTGGTCATCATCATCCTCGCCTACATCTGGGTCGGGTTGACCGAGGCCGCCGTCATCCTCGCCGTCGCGATCAACAAGATCCCCAACGTCGTCGTCACCATGCGCGAGGGCGCCCGTTCCCTTGATCGCGACTATCTGGAGATGGCCGAGAGCTTCCGCCTCGGTTCCCGCAAGACCCTCGTCCATGTGGTCATGCCGCAGCTCTACCCCTTCCTGACGGCCGCCGCGCGCTCGGGCCTGGCGCTGATCTGGAAGATCGTCCTGGTCGCCGAACTGCTCGGCCGCAGCAACGGCATCGGCTTCCAGCTCAACCTGTATTTCCAGTTGTTCGACATTTCGGGCATTCTCGCGTACGCCTTCGCCTTCATCCTTGTGGTTCAGGGGATCGAGGTCGGCGTCCTCCGGCCCCTTGAGCGGCGGGCGCACCGCTGGCGGCGATAGGGCATGCGCATCCACATCCGCAGCAAGCGTTTTCCGGCCGTGGGCGACGCCGGGGAAAAACTTGTCCTCGAGAACGTGGCCTTCGAGCCGCAACCGGGGGAGTTCGTCGCCATCTTCGGCCCGTCCGGCTGCGGCAAGACGACGCTTCTGAACATCGTCGCCGGCCTCGACCTGGACTTCGAGGTAAGCGTCGACCTGAACGGGATTGGGCGCGACCGCCCGTCCCCGACGGCGCGCAATGAACCGGCGATCGGATACGTCTTCCAGACGCCGCGGCTGCTGCCTTGGAAGACCGTCGAGGACAACTTGCGCCTCGTCCTTCCCTCCGAACACGACGCCGACGATCGCATTGAAGCGGTGTTGCGGGCCGTCGATCTGCAGGACGCCCGACACGTCTACCCCAACCGCTTGTCCGTCGGCATGTCCCGCCGCGCCGCGCTGGCCCGCGCCTTCGTCGTCGAGCCCGACCTGCTGATCCTGGACGAGCCCTTCGTCTCCATCGACTCCGCAACGGCAAACCGCCTACGAGACCTGCTCAGTGAATTGCTGAGCCGGCTGCCCACCACCGTCCTATTCGTAACCCACGACCTCCGCGAGGCCATCGCCCTCGCCGACCGCATCCTCTTCCTATCAACCCACCCGGCGCACATCACAGCCGACATCACCATCGAGCCACCCCGCCCCCACCGCACAACGGCCGACATAGACGCCTTCCACAAAAAACTCCAAACGAAGGTAGCCTCGGTTTTTCGAACAGGGGACAGGTCGGAATAACCGCCAAGCGTATTCCGACGCATGAAAACACCGAAACGCCTACGGCGGATTCCGCGAAAGCCAATCCGCCTTACACAAGCTGAGTCGTGTCCCGGGAACTTCGGAGCCGGCCCGGCACCGTTACCGGTCGGACAGGGCCAGCCTCAGCCCAAGGAATCCGAAGGTGCCGGCGAAGACACGCTTCAACCAAGTCATCACCACTGGGCGCGAGATCACGTAGTCGCGGAGATCTGGGGACGAGATCTGGGGACATCTTGGGACGAGATCTGGGGACATCTTACAGATCTCGAGTTCTGTGGACATCTTATAGATCTCAAACGTCGGTGGAGGGGCGGCGGGCTTGGGCCGGTTTCCCTGGAGCGCAGCGGATATTCGAGTAAATGGAATTCCGTATGGTGTCCCTTATTTTTTTAGAAACAGTTTACGTAATAGCCGACAAGCGTATTCCGACGCATGAAAACACCGAAACGCATACGGTGGATGACGCCAAAGCTAGTCCGCGAGCTACCATTCACCAGGCCCGGCACCGTTACCGATCGGACAGGGCCAGCCTCAGCCCAAGGAACCCGAATGTGCCGGCGAAGACACGCTTCAGCCAGACCATCACCACTGGGCGCGAGATCACGTAGTCGCGCGCAAACGCCGCGCAGGCGCCGTAGCCGACGAAGACGACGAGGGTCAGGGCCATGAAGAAGGCGGCCAGCAGTATGAGTCGCGGGGTCGCGCCGGACGCGTCGGCGGGCACGAATTGTGGCAAAAACGCCAGGAAAAACAGTGACAATTTCGGGTTCAGCACATTCAGCAGCATGCCATCGAGAATGATCCTGCCCGTAGGGACCGGCATTCGCCTTTCGGAGACGTCGAGTGTCCCTCCCTCGCGTAGGACTTTCCAGGCCATGTAAAAGAGATAAGCGACGCCGAGATACTTCACTGTCTGAAACGCCACCGCGCTGGCGTGGAGGATTGCCGCCAGCCCGACGATGCTTGCGGTCGCGGCGGGCAGGATGCCAAGGGTGCAGCCGAACGCGGCAGCGATGCTTGGCCGAAACCCATGCCCGAGACCGATCGCCAGAGTATAGAGAACCCCGGTACCGGGCATAAGAACCACCA
>JAHCKI010000187.1 GCA_026125865.1 Rhodospirillales bacterium | reverse complement strand
GTTCGCACCGCTCTTGTCGATCGCCACGCTTGCTGCCATCGTGCCTCGCTCGGCGACAAAGGCGCGTCTTCGCTACAACCAGTTGCAGCGATTGCTAAACAGAGCGCAGCCGGTGATTGAGGGATTGCCCAAGTCCCTGTCACCCATCGAGCGCGGGACCATCCGCGCTTGTTTCGCCGATGCCGCGGCACAAATGGCGCAATTGCAGCGATCCGCGGTGATGAGAGAAATTGCGGTACTGTCGTATACGGCGGCGTTGAAGGCGATACCCGGTGACGAATGGCCACTGGTTGCCGCCAACGTTCACAAGAATCGCGGCTTGGTATTGTTGATGGAAGGGGGCAGCGCCAACCGTCTCAAACGGCTAGATGATGGCATCGATGCTCTCCGGCAATCGCTCAAGGTGTTGAACCGGGAACGCTTCCCGAAAGCGTGGGGTATCGCACAGGCGCGTATCGGCGAAGCTCTTTACCGCTTGGAGGCGGAGGGTGGCGATATGCAACTGCTGCGCCAAGCGGTCGCGGCCGATCAGGCGGCGCTGCAGGTTTTCAACCGCAAGGACGAGCCGCTCCTGTGGGCGTCGGTGATGCACAATCTGGCGCGCGCGGCACAGGTCCTCGGGGAAGAACTGAAGAATACGGAAGTCCTGGAAAAGGCGGTGGAAGCCTGTAAGGCCGTTCTTGAGGTGCATACCCGGTCGGTGGCGCCCCATCAGTGGGCCAGCACGCAAAATGACCTGGGCTCGGCGCTGTTTCTTCTCGGCCGGCAAAGCGGCGATGATGCGATCCTCGAAGCCGCGGCCAAGGCGTTCGAGCAAGCGAAGTTCTTCTATCAGGAATCGGGGGTCGAAGGGGCGGTTGCCGTCGCCATCGTCGATCGCAACCTTGCCAGGGTCGAGGCGCTTCGCAAGCGCTTAAGTCGGCGTCCGGCGAAACCGACGCATCTGGAACTGGGACGGGATGCAGACACCAGCGCTGAGGGAAAAGGGGACGCAAAGACGGAATTGAAGGTCGTCACCGACCCGCTCGCCCGCCAGACACGAACACGCGGCAGTCCGAATAGCCGTCGTCGAAGAAGTGGTACGTGATGCCTGCCTCGGCAAGACCATGGGGATCGCGCAGATTCCAACCCTTCTTTCCCACACCCGTGGTTCCGGTGCCGACCTTGCCGGCATAACCGATGTAGATCCGATGGTCCTGCTGCTGGTTGAACTCCAGGCGTCGGCAGGCTTGGCTGAGGGCAGGGTCCAGCCGTCCAACCTCCCACCTGGGGCTTTGCGACACCGCATAGCGATCGGCTGCCACCGCATTGTCGGAGGCGTAAATCGCGACAAGAACCGAGAGCATCGCCACTGCCCGCCACCGATGTCGCCTTCGGGTTCGCACGTGCGTTTACCTTGTATCCCTTGAGGACCGATCGCAACAACTACCATGGATTGTGTTAACGCTTGATTGCCAACCGATCGCACGATGGCCCATCAAACTCGGCGCCAGATGGTGCCGCTGGGGCCGTCTTCGAGCACGATTCCGGCGGATGTCAGTTCATCGCGGATGGCGTCGGCGGCGGCGAAGTCCTTGGATTTTCGGGCTTTCATTCGCTCCTGAAGGCGGGCCTCAATGGTCGCCTCGTCCAGGGTTTGTACTCCCGCCGGCTGCCAGCGAAACCATTCCTCGGGATCGTTCTGCAACAGCCCTAGCAATCGGCCGGATGCCAGCAACACGGCTCGCAACCGCGCCGCGCCCGCATCGCGTTCCGCCTTGTTGAGGCTGCTCACCAACTCATGAACATGGGACAGGGCGAGGGGGGTGTTGAGGTCGTCGGCGAGCGCTGCCGAAACCTTGTCGTCGGGGACCGCCGGGCCCGCAACGTCCATATCATCAATGTCGGCGGTCTGACGCAGCGCGCCGTAGAAACGATCGAGGGTGTGGCGTGCCAGCTCAACCCCGTCCTTGGTGAAGTCCAGCGGCTGACGGTAGTGGGTTTGCAGCAGCACCAGGCGGATCGCCTCACCCGGAAACTCCTTGCGGAGATCATGGACGGTGTAGAAATTGCCGAGGCTTTTCGACATCTTCTCGCCCTCGACCATCAGAAAACCGTTGTGTAACCAAGTTGTTACGAAAGGTTTTTGATGATGGGCACAAGTACTTTGGGCGATCTCATTCTCGTGGTGGGGAAAAATCAAATCCTGACCCCCGCCGTGAATGTCGAAGGTCTCGCCCAGGTAGGTGGTGCTCATGGCCGAGCATTCGATATGCCATCCGGGACGTCCGCGACCCCAAGGCGAATCCCAGCCCGGCTGGTCCGGCGCCGACGGCTTCCAAAGGACGAAATCTGCCGGATCGGACTTGTACGGGGCCACCTCAACCCGGGCGCCCGCGATCATCTCGTCACGATTGCGCCCCGACAACCGCCCGTAGGCGTTCCACGACGGAACGCTGAACAACACATGGCCGTCGGCGGCGTAAGCGTGACCGGCGTCCACCAAGGCCGCGATCATGTGGATCATCTGGTCGATGTGTTGGGTCGCGCGGGGTTCGATATCGGGCGCTAGGGCGCCCAGCGCCGCCATGTCCTCATGAAAGGCGCGCGTGGTGCGATTGGTGATGGCGCCGATCGCCTCGCCGGTCTCGTTGTGGGTGTTAATGATCTTGTCGTCTACGTCCGTGATATTGCGAACGTAGGTGACCTGAGGGAACACGTGTTTCAACAACCGGTACAGCACATCAAACACGACGACCGGGCGGGCGTTGCCGATGTGGGCATAGTCGTAGACCGTCGGTCCGCAGACATACATGCCGACCCGGCCGGGAACAAGCGGCTGAAACTCTTCCTTGCGGCGCGTCAATGTGTTGTAGAACTGCAATATCATCGAACTCTCATGGTCTCATGCCGTGCCGGTAAAGCGGTTGGTGATGGGGTAGCGGCGATCGCGGCCGAACGCGCGGCTGGTGATCTTCACACCGGGCGGTGCCTGTCGGCGTTTGTATTCAGCCAGATCCAGCATGCGCCAAACGCGGCGCACCGTCGCCGCATCCTGACCCTGCGTCACCAGATCTTGAGGTGATTCTTCTCTCTCGACGAGCCCCATGAGGATGGCGTCAAGAACATCATAGGGGGGCAGGCTGTCCTGGTCCGTCTGATTGGGCTTCAGTTCGGCGCTTGGCGGCTTTGTGATGACCCGTTCCGGGATCACGCGCCCGGCCGGGCCGAGCAATCCGTCGGGCCGGACCCGGTTGCGCCAGTGGGCGAGGTCGAACACCGTGGTCTTGTAGACGTCCTTCAACACCGAGAACCCGCCGCACATGTCGCCGTAAAGGGTGGCGTACCCAACCGACATTTCCGATTTGTTGCCGGTGGTCAACAGCATGTGACCGAGCTTGTTGGAAATCGCCATGAGAACGACACCGCGGGCGCGGGCCTGAATGTTTTCCTCGGTGACGTCGGCGGTGTGGCCCGAAAAAACATCCTCCAACATGCCGGAGAAGGCCGCCATTGCCGGTTCGATGGATACCGTGTCAAGGGTGACGCCAAGGTTCTCGGCTGTACCCGCCGCATCTTCCAGGCTTTCAGTCGATGTGTAGGGAGATGGCATCATGACGCAATGGACCTTTTCAGGGCCCAAGGCGTCGACGGCGACGGCGGCGGTCAACGCGCTGTCGATTCCGCCCGAAAGACCGATGACGACGCCGGGAAAGCGGTTTTTCTCAACGTAATCGCGAAGACCCACCGTCATCGCGAAATAGATCGCTTCCAGGCCTCCGGCAGTTGCCGATACGGAGTCGGTCTCGCAACGCCAACCCCCGTTGTTCGCGCGTTGCCAACTGGTGGAAATGACCGCCTGTTCCCAGGACGGCGCCTGGATGGAGACCTTGCCGTGAGGATCAAGGACGAACGAAGAGCCATCGAACACCAATTCATCCTGACCGCCGACCAAGTTGACATAGATCAATGGTAAGCCAGTTTCGGTTATTCGGTTTGTCGCCACCCAGTGGCGCTGGCCCAACTTGTCCAACTCGAACGGAGAACCGTTCATGACAATGAACACGTCCGCGCCGGCGTTGGCCAAGTGCCGAGCCACATCCTGCTTCCACATGTCCTCGCAAATCATTACCCCCAGCGAGGCATCGCGGAAGGGTGTCGGTCGCGGCAACGGGCCGGCGCTGAACAGCCGTTTTTCATCGAACACGCCGTAGTTGGGGAGTTCGAACTTTAATCCCTCGTGCGCCACCACGCCGCCGTCCAGCAGCAACGCGGCATTGTAGAGCTTGCCCTCTCGGCGCCAGGGCGCGCCGATCAACAGAGCCGGTCCACCGCCCGCCGTCTCTTTAGCCAAATCACTCACCGCGTTTTCGATGCGATCGAGAAAGGCGGGCTTAAGGACCAGGTCGTCCGGCGGATAGCCGGCCAGGAGCAATTCACCGAACACCACGAGATCAGAACCCGCGGCTTCGGCGCGCGCGGCACGTACCAGCGCGGTGTTGCCGTCGACGTCGCCGACCGTCGGGTTGATCTGCGCCAGCGCGATGGTGAGGGTGTTGCTCATCAAGGTTCGATTACTTCTGTTGCATCATCACGACGCCGGCCAGTAACAGACCGACGCCGATCAACCGCCAAGGATTGAGCGGTATCTGGGGCACGTTGAGCCAACCGTGGGTGTCGATGAGCATGGCCATGAGCAATTGCCCGAAGATGATGGCAGCGAACAGCGCCGCCGTGCCGAGGCGGGGAACGGCCCAGATGCTTGTTGCGACGAAGGTAGCGCCGAGCGCGCCACCGATATAGGCCCACCATGGCGCCGACAACAATCCCGAGGGCGTCCAGCGGCCGACCGCGCTGGGTATAGCCACCAAAGCCAAAAGCACACTGCCGACGACGAAATTCATCAGCGCCGCCATCACCGTCGCGTTCAAGGCGACGCCCATCCGCGCGTTGGTCGCGGCCTGCACCGCCAGTCCCGCCCCCGCGATCATCATGAGCACGACGACGAGTATTTGGGACATTGGTTCTCTCACCGAGTTTTTCGCGAAATTGGCGATGGATTTAGGGTCTGGTCGGGAATAAGTGATGCGTTTGGCGGGAGCGATTTTTCGCCAGGGTCAAGAGCGGGCCGTGCGATGGGGTGTCCCCCCATAAGCGGTTCGCGACGCAGCCCTGGCGAAAAAGCGCCCCGTCCCGCCATTTGGTTTGAAATACGGAGGGATCCGGTAGTATCGACCCGCCGCCGCGTCGCTCGTCGTCGAATATGCCCAGC